>CAJXZZ010000004.1 GCA_913065105.1 uncultured Gammaproteobacteria bacterium
TGGTCAATACAGTCACCGTGCCACCGCGAGTCGTGGTTGAGCCGGTTGTGATGTTGATCTGACCCGGAGCCACGTCACCCAAACCATCCTTCAGATTATCGTCAGCATCGCTGTCGTTATCAGTCAGGTTGATGAATTTCGGTAGGCTGTTCCTCGGTACAGTGGCGAAATCATCGACCGCTACCGGCGGGGTATTGACTGCGGCGATAATGGTGATATTCACCGTCGCAGCAACAGCACTATTTTCAGTACCATCATTAGCGAAATAGGTGAAGCTCGCCGTGTCACCAGCAATAGCTGCCACATCCGGGGTGTAATCGAAGGATCCACCTGCATTAAACACCAATGAGCCAGTAGCTGGACCTGAAACCAGAGTCGCTGTCAGCGCATCTCCGTCCACGTCAGTGTCGTTGACCAGCACACCCGGTGCGGCCACGCTAAGCACCGTACCTTCGACAGCGTCATAGGCATTACCATTTGCTACCGGCGCATCATTCACCGGGTTCACCGTAATGTTTACACTGGCGACATAGCTGTCCAGCGTGCCATCGTTCGCCCTGTAGGTGAAGGCATCGCTGCCATTGAAATCAGCATTCGGCGTGTAGACAAAGGAACCGTCTGCAAACAAGACCACGCTACCACTGGATGTAGAGCTAACCAGGTTGGCTGTTGCTCCAACCAGCAATGTTAGTGATGCATCAGTATCATTATCAAGAACACCGTTTTCAGCTACATTGAGGACCCCATCCTCGTTGACGGGGTACGGATCAACGTTTGCTATCGGTTGCGAAGCACCCGCGGCCATCGTTAACGTACTAACCATGCCGTTGCCACGGCGATCATAGATAACATAATCGCCGGCCGCATCAGGTAACCACAGTGCATCAATGGTTTTACCCGCCGCCAGGTTGGCAGAATACTGCTGCTTGGCAAATGGATAGGCGTTGCCATCCTCAGCCACCAGACTCATGTATCCACCGCCACTCAGTGTCGGCACGTGGAAATCAAGGCCTGCATTCAGCATACGCAGCAGCGTCGGATGGTTGTTGTCACCGGCGGTTGGGAACGATTGACTCGTCGAACCATTGACCAGGTAGTGCCTGGGATGATAACCCAGTGGTGTGGCCGCAGCCGGTGGACTATGCAGTGCAGGATCGATCTCACTATAGAGCATAGTGACTTCGTCGTGGGCATCTGGATAGCTAACACCTTTTATCGTAAGCGCACCGTAGAGACCCATCTGTACCTGCTTGGCAGGATGACTGCCGCTCTGGTAGAGATAGGTGCCATCCTTAACACCGGTCCATGTGTAACTCGCGTTGCCACCAGGAGCTGCCTCGTGGGTGAATGCTGTAATCCGTGTTCGACCGGACCCATCCACAATAGTCTGTGGCGTGAAGGTCGCAGGCTGACCGGGTATAACGATAGAAACACCCTCGCTTAAGCAGTTACGCAAGTTTACGGTAAGATTGCCACCCACCAGATCCGCGTCGGCCAGTTGCGGACCAACAGTCCACGCAGGCAGTGAGCCACAGGCTTGTCCAGTATCAGTAGCAAAACCCCACATTGATATCTGGGTAGCACCACCATCCGGTGACCATTGTCCATCGATGGCAACCAGATCAACCGCAAAGGAAGACTGTGCCATACCGATACCCGCCAGCAACAGTGCCAGGCTGATCGGTCTAATTTTAAATGTCTTGTTTTTCATTTCATTAATCTCCTATGATCAATCGATTTGCACGTAGTAGGCTTCGATAATCATCATGGTCAGCATGCCACCAGGGAAGATATCGTAGTTGGCCAGCTCTTTCTCAGTGTGGGAATGCCACATAAAGCTGAAACCGCCGTTAGGGTTAAGTCCACCCTCACCCGGTGGCAATGCACCGAGGCTACCCAGATAGGGGCTACCGCTCCACCAGCCGCCGAAGGCCAGATCCTGCTTCTCAGGCAGAACCACTGGAAAAACTTTGCCATGATCGGGACAGTATTCATTGGTAACCGCATCGAAACCTGGAGAGACTTCCGTCAGACCATTACAGGTATGTGCCATCTCGGGCCACACGTCCGTGCCGCCGTAGATATCCCAGTTCAGACCTTCACCAGTCCATTCGAAGATACCATCACTGGTCTTGCCGGGAATTGCCTTAGTAGTGAATACCTCGGTAGAAAGATCCGGACCCATGCCCGGTGCGCTCTGCAGCATCTGACCATCCTGCGCGATAATACGAGCATGTTCGCCATGATGATGGAACGGATGCATGTCGCGCCCGCCACCGATCACCCGCATCAACAATTTATCACCCGGGTGCATACGCGGCACTGATTTATAAGGTTGAGTCGGTAGCCAGTTAACGTAACTTTCACTGAAGTTGTCTGGCGCGGTACGGCCGTTGATAAACCAGTAGTTAGAGAAATAGTTATCTAAAAGAGCCTGGAGTTCTGGTGTGTCCACACCGTTGAGTTCCACCTCCTGGTGAATACGTGGATCCATCTCAGTGAGGAAGAAAAGCTCCTCATAATCATAGACGGTATCCGCGTGGCCATAGGCCTGTCCACTGGTAGCTGGCCGTACGATTAACGCCCCGGTCAGTCCCATTTCTACCTGCAGGCCCGGATTGGTACCGCTATGGTAGGTGTAAGTACCAGCGTTGGTGGCAGTAAAGGTATAACTCACCACATCACCATCGGTACCCACTTCCGTGGTCAAGGCACCATCTACACAACTGGTGTCTGTTCCACCATTAGTACAGCTAGCGGTGACGTCCTGCCCCGGAAACACGATGGACACGTTTGGCTTAGCACCTGCTGCAACAGTCAAATCATTTTTTAAGTTGATAGTGACAGTGTCACCCTGGTTAACGATCAGTGTTGGTGCCGGATACTGCGCCCTGCCACCAAAGGTACCGTCGTTTGCAAGGCTGTCATCATCCGAGTAACCCCAGAGCAGCACACTGCCACCGTCGGCAGTACTGATATGATCTACCTTAGCAGTCAAGTTTAAAATGGTTCCACTGATACCGTCGATTGCTGCCTCAGCACCGACACTTCCCAGCGCCATGAGCACCCCCGCGAGCACGGCGGAAACTCTAGCTCCTGGTAATACTTTTCTATTTGTTTTCCTGTTCATTTTCATTTTCCTCACCGTTTCGCTTAATTAATTACAATCTCTGTCATCATGCCACCGAACGCCTCTGTGTCATTACTGAGGTAATTCAGGTTGGATGTGTAAAGATAGTAAGTACCCGCTGCCACACCGGCAGTATCCAGAATAACGTCGAATGACTCGCCGCCACCGACAGTGACCGAATTGGTGTCGTAATAAAGATTAGTTAGACCATCGGCCGTGCGCAGCTGCTTGGCGTCTTTGCCGACAACGTGCATCGGGATACCCAGGCTCTGCAATGTGTAGAACCGGGTGATTGCCAGATTGGATATTCGCAGTAATACTTTTTGACCTGCCGTAGCGGTGATCAGTGAACTGACCGGCTGACTGGTGGGAACGATCGGGTTATCTGGTCCCGCCAGACTGCCAGTGGTCGGTGGGAAGCTATCTGTTCTTGCGTCAGCAGTATCCGGATAACCTCGACCGTTAATCATCGGGTAGTTATCTTCCATCAAGGCAAAAGGTAAAGGCTGCGTACTTTCGCTGGCGTCGTGGAAGGCGCCGTCGAAGGAACCTAGCTGAATCGGATACTCGACATCATAAAAAGTCGAGCCATCACCGTCGTTATAGGCGTACTGGTTACCGGTCTGGTGGGTAAATCCGTTCAGATCTGTGCCAGCAACCAGTTTGTTCTGCCCGGCCTTGACATAGAGATTACCCAGCATACCCATCTGCATGTGCTCGGTCGCTTCAACATGGCAGTGATACATATAAGTACCAGGTTCGTTGAGCTTGTAGTAATAAGTTAGAGTTGCACCCATACCGATTGATAACGCACTTTCCGGCAGACCGTCGAACACGGTCGAGGACTGTGGAAAACCATGGAAATGAGCTGAATGAGGATCGAACAGATCCGGCCGCATGAGCATGCCGACGTTGGTCAGACTGAGATAAAACTCCTGACCTTCTTCAAGTTCGATGGTAGGCGCCGGCCATTCATGAGCGAGGATACCCGCCTGAATCATGGCATCCTTCTGCCCCTTGGTTTTAGTGGGCAAGCCAGTAACATCCGCGAAACTAAAGATATATCGCGGCGAGCCATCAGCCATGGTGGCATAACCATCACCAGCTGAGAGATGCATGCACTTGATGTCAGGATTGGCTGTCTCGCCGTTACCGCCGATGATCGCGTCACCGTTCTTGTCACCGGGACACTGTACCTGCACCGCTGCGGAAACTGATGTCGAACCAAGGGCCATGGTAATGGCTATGGCCAGTGGAAGCAGCGCTATGTTAAAAGTATTTTTGTTCATTTGTATTCTCCTATATTTTTTGAGCGTTTCCCCGCCGGTTTATACCGACGGGGTTGGCTCATTTCGCTACTTCAGTTTATTGAACCTCGTCGGCACCGATGTCATTGAGACTGGGATCACCGCCAGGACGACCTTCACCGTCGAAGTCGGTTGTGACAGCGGGATCAAGAACAGATGCCGCATCCTGTGCTGATGAACCAGCCTGGATATGGTAGTCACCCAGCAACACACCTGTGGTCGTATCGGTCTGAGTCAAAGGACCATAACGCAGGCGGATGAAGTTACCACCCTCATCAAACGCAGGTGGTGCCTGCATGGAAGTTGTACCCTCCAGAATAAGCGTGGTGGTAGAACTACGAGCACCATTGAAATACTCTGCCACGAAGTCTGGATCTGCACCGGTACTTATGATGCAATCGATGCATGGAAGTAAACCCAGTGCCAGGTCATCATAGACAACAACGTCACCGCATGCTGCATTAGAAGCACCACTGGTATCTGGGCATAAGCCACTGACAGGCGCAAATGGATCAGCGCCGGTATTGCTCATCCAGAAGAACTGTCTGTTGTGCCAGACAATGTTATTGGACAGAGTGGTTTCAGAATACGCTGGACTTCCACTAATGTGTGATGCCAGGTCTGCGCTGTTAGCACGGTTAATGATACCTGCTCCAGACTGTGCCGCAGACGCTTCAGGCAGGCCTGGTGTGAAAGCCTCGCCCGCTGTAGAAGTAACATCGTTGTTGGCAATCGTGTTGTGACTGATATTGACTGCCAGTGCATCCTGCAGCGAGATACCGCCACCGGACAAGCCTGCCACGTTATCAACAATCATATTATTGGTCACGTTAACTTCATGAACAAGACGAGTAACAACGTTCTTCTTATTAACTCTAACATCCTGACCATTAATACGAGCCAGGCGGATACCTGCACCGTCACCGGCACCCGCTGAGTTACCCTTGATCAGGTTACCGCTAACTACCACCGAACCGGAACCCGGGCTGAGTGTCTGCTCAGGGTTGACCAGACAGTTAGGGTCCTGAGCACCAGTAAGCGGATCTCTTGGACAGCCAAAGGCTGGCAGACCGGCAACTAAAATACCGCCGCCGTTAACCGTAGTACCCTGGTTGAAGTTCTCATTAAACAGCACGGTATTGTCCGCGATCAGACCATCTTCACTCAGTCCGAAGTGGGCGATACCGGCACCGCTTGCGTTGGTGAAGTTACCACACACAAAGTTGTCAGTGACTACATAGCCATCCGAACCTGTGTGCAGCGCCAGACCACCACCAGCAGCATCTAAACCACCGTTCTGCGTGATGGTGTTGTGATCGATAGTGATATTATCGTTATCAGCATCAGAGTAACTGAAGTTACCACCCTGCTGGACTGTCATCATCGGATGACCAACACGCACACCGCCAGCATAGAAGGCACTGTTATTGGTGACCCGAAGGTTGGAAATTTCCAGGAAGTCAGCATAAGCATTAACAACAACACCACCGCCAGTATCAGCGCCAGAGATGGTTATACCGTCGACGCGGGCACCCTTGTTGTTTTGGCTGCCAAATCGGCTATTACCAGTAGACTTGGCCAGCACAAACACGCCGGCACCTTCTTCACTGAAGAAAGTTTCAGGCTCAATACCGCCAAAACCTAACTCCTGACCAGGCGCACGAGAAATAACGTTTCCGTTCTCTAATTCCTCGACTTTTAGCCTCCAGTCAGCAAGCTTATTGAATGGCGCCTTGATAGCATCGATGGTCACGGAACCTTCACCCCAGCCCTGAAGCTGAACCGGTTTCCACATAATAACCAGCTCTTTATAAGTACCCGGTGCAACCAGGATCAGGTCGTTGGCACCAGCAGCATCAATAGCTGCCTGGATTGCGCCTTCACCCCCAGATACAGCAATCACTTTTGCGCCTTGACGCAGACCTACCTGAACCGTAACACCGGTAATGGTAGAAGTACCATCCGCTCTGGTTACTACCAGCTGATGAGTACCTTCTGCAAAATCAGCAGCAACGGTTACACTAATGGTAGCATCACTCCAGCTACCTGGATCTACAGTAACTGCTACACCACCGAGGGTGACCGTTCCTTGAGTTTCACCAAAACCATAGTCCCTAAGAACGGTCTTCTCTGTAAAAGTACCTACCCCGCCATAAGCCGGATTTGGCACTTCAACTGTTCCCACCGAGGTGATAACAAGACCGCCAGCCGTGACGTTGCCCTGTTGATCTACAGGAATATATGGACCACCGCCCTCACCATTTGCTGTAGCACTCACGCTATGGATTCTTGGTGTACCTGCTACATACTCACAATCCAGCGGGTTCTGATCAGCTCCAGCAAACGCTGCTACTGGTACTACCGGTGTATCAAGATAAGTAGTTGAACCAGGCATATACTGGAAGGTATAACAGAACTGGCTGTACTGTGGATTGTGTAGTGGATCATCGGAACCATCTACTCGAGTTTTCGCATTCATGCAAGTGGTTAACATGTTTGGCGAAATACCGCTTGGCTGACCCAGATTCTCTGTGAAAGTAGATGGGATCAGTGCATTGTAAACACCATACTCATCCGATACCGTGCGTGATATCTCACGACCGGTCCAGTCACGGATAGATACCGGCAGGAACGGTGGTGCATACTTTTCACCAAACTGTGGTGAAGTAGGATCAAACTCATTGGCCGTATCATCCAGGATGAAACCAATGAAGTGACCAGCAATAGGCACTTCGGTAAACAATAAGAAGTCAGCTGCCGCATTAGCGCCGTCAGCAAGAATGACCGTCTTACGATCACACAACTTCATCGTCAAACCTGCAAATGGTGCTGGCTCGCCACCATCAGCAGTAGTGGGATCACCATCTGCACCCGCGAACAGGCTCAACTCAGCTGGTACCACGTAGTCAGCACCAGAACATACTGGTGGCAGTAACTCGGGGCTTGGGAAGAAGGTATCACCGAAGTCAACATTACGATCCTGTGCCTTGATTACTTCATAACCAAAAGGTGGAATCGCTTCTACCATATACTGGCCAGCAGGAATGGGACCTAAGCCCAATCCTGTTCCTTCAGCAACACATGCCCCATTAGCATCTAAATCACATTCGGCAAAAGCATAACCACCATCGAATACCGCAGGACGTATCTGGTTCCAGACACGCATGCCATCAAAACAGTCAGTGATCACGCCGCGGAAATCGAAAGCGGTTCTATTAGCGCCATACTGACAATCTGTAGGCAAGCTATCATCCCAGCTATCCGTTTCTGTTGTCGCTACCAGTGTAGTACCGTCGGCGGCATATAGATTAACAGTCACACGTGGAATACCTGGCTCCCAGGGCTCGACCGCGGCCTGCTCGGGATCATTTTCAGCACGGGTCACCGCATATATCACCATACCGGAGATGCCGCCATTCTCACCCGGTGCATAGGCTTTTTTGCCCCACTCAATCACACTGGTCTGACCCAGAAATGTTTGGAAACCTTCGGTAAGAACAGGACCCAGATCGGTGCGAGTCAAAGCGCCATCAGCCTGCTGCTGCGGATTTAAAGTATCTTCATAAGACAGTGGGTCGCCGAATGGTATCGGTCCACCATCATCAACGACCATGGTCGCGCCTGTGGCCTTAAAGCGCGCAAAGTCCACTTCAGCTACCAGCCATGAGAAGAATGGGAATACTTCATCGTATGGCGCTACACCCGTAGCGTCGGTAGGGAAAGACTGGTAAACAGTACCGTCACGGAAACGCAGGTTAGTGCCCTGTTCAATCAAGGGCAGTTCGCCATCATCCCAGATACCATTCTCATTTTCGTCGTTATATACATAGTGCTCCATGCGGGCGAACCACTGGAACACAGGCACATCACCGAGATTACAGGCAGTGAGTGCATTACAGCTACCATCAGCTACAAGCAGATCTGCGGCATCAGCGTTCACTACCACTGTGTTCTTGGAGAACAGCAGGTCAAGGTTATCATCCCAAACGACCAGCTGGTAACTGCCTGGTGGCACGTTAGGAATAGAAAAAGTACCGTCTTCATTAGCACGCTTGGCAAAAACACCTTTGCCCAGGCCAGCCGCACCCAGGTTTAAACCGACCCAGGGTGTAGTGTGTGGGAACGGACCACCACTATAAAAAGCAGTATCTGGTGGTGCCGACAGGTGAAGATTGACCACCTGGCCGCTAATAGTCGCGCCGCCGGTTAATACCAGAGCATCGACGTAAGGATTATTTGGTCCCGCAGGTGCATAACCAATAGTGACGTGTGGGCCTGGAGGGCCAAACTCACCGAAAAAGGCAGGTTCGTCAGCTTTCACCCAGGCATCGATTAGCTTCTTACCTTCGATGGTAGAAGTCTGAACCCAGTTTGTACCCACGAAATTACCTGAACCAGCAGGCGTCTCAACACCATTAGGCGGCACGGACATGATGCCGTATTTAGCCGGAGCAAGGTTGCGGATAGTAACGGTACCGTCAGCACCGGTTACACAGCCACTGCCCGCTGCCAAAACAACAGGCGCACCATCTGCATCAGCTACGAAGGATTCGCCCGGATCGTGGCTGCCATTGTTATTGGTGTCAGTATATTCATAGGTAGTACATAGTAGATTGCCAAAAGCATCCTGGCTTTGTATACCGGCTGAAGCACCGTATTTGCCGCCGGCATCTTCGAGGATGATTGCGAATCCCTCAAGACCGCCCTCACCCAGATCCCAGACATTGTTGATCGGTGAAATATCCTCATGCACGAAAACAGTAATCTGCGCAGTCGGAATCGGCTGTTTGTTGACATAGACTGTGGCATCGCCATCTTTTAACTGTGCACCACCTATGGAGTAACCGCCATCGGGTAATACCGAGATATAATAGTGCTTGTTGAGAAAGTCGAGACATGGATCGCCGTCTGCTGCTACACCACATGAAAGCGGCAATGAAGCGACACCATCAGTTACAGTACCCGTTGCCACAACCGGCATATAACTCTGGTGAAAACTAACTGACAGGGTATCGCGATCGTCAGCTGTTCCCGTCACACCATCCGGTCCTACTTGCCATACGGGGTCAACAACGGGGACACCGATACCGTCCCTCATTACTGTGCCATCCGGATTTAACGGAACATGGTAGGTCCCGTCTTCCTCGATCAGCCAGCGGTAACCGGTAAGTTCTGATGTCGTTGCTGGATTGACAGTGTTATCTACCCCTGTCACCGTTAACGCCATCGCACTCGGAGCCATCAATAAGGCCACAAGGAACAGCAGCAACTCACTTGCATACGCCATCGGATTAAAAGATTGCATCTCTAGTTTTTTGTATTTCATGGAATATCCCTCGCCTCATTTAGCATATTTATCTGTTTTACGGTATTTGCATGGATTGCCTTACAAGCCTGGACAATCACAGTCAAAATCCACGTAACACCATTATTTGCTTTTCTCTATTTCAAGTTAGTAGGAGAAACCCTACTAATTAGGGATACATACCCTAGTAACTTGGTAGGGTTTACCCTACCTTTTAGCCATAGGTACACCCCATTCCTTCCTGAAACCTACTTAAAGCAGGACTCTTGCGTGACTGTCTCTCATAAAACAAATATCCTGGATGTCTTGACTTTTCGACCGGCATAACCGAAAAATAAAGCACCTGATCCATATTCACCTGGGAGCACTTGCTGTTGTGATTCGAATTATTTTTATATCTATGATTTTGTTAGCGCTTATTCGTGGAACAGTTATGGCCGAGACTGAATCAGTCGACGGTTTATCATCTGAAGAAATGCTAGTACTCGGCGAACGCATGTATCGGGATGGTATTTTGCCAAGCGGAGAACCCATTCAGTCGATGGTATCGATAGACGTACCTGTAGACGGACGCATGTTCACCTGCGTGAACTGCCATCAGCGTAGCGGCCTTGGATCTGTCGAAGGGTCGGTTATCACCTGGCCCATCAATGGCAAAGAACTGTATATACCTCGGCGTCGAACTGGTGCATGGAATGCTACCAAGCAGAAGCAAGGACCGGGGGCCTCGGAACGCTGGTCACTGCCCTCCCAGTACCAGGCGGCCGATGCGCGACCAGCCTACAATGACGCGACGTTGGCACGACTGCTGCGAGAGGGAATCGACCCAGCAGAACGAGTATTGGAACGGGGGATGCCACGCTACCAGATCAACGACAGCGACATGGCCGTGCTGACCCATTACCTGAAAAATCTCTCTATTGAAAACGATGTGGGTGTTGATAAAAACAAAATCCGATTCGCCACGGTGGTCACGGAAGGTGTATCGGCAGTGGACAAGGAAGCGATGCTAGCGATACTGAAGACCCACATTGATACACATAATACCCAGACCCGACCCCATCAACGTCGCGCCAGTGCAGGCCCATTCTACAAAACAGAAAAATATGGTGCCTACCGTCAGTTTGAGTTGGACGTCTGGGAACTGAGTGGCCCACGAGACACTTGGCAATCACAACTCGATACCTATTATCAGGCTGGGCCAGTGTTTGCCATGCTCGGTGGAATTGCCAGCGGAAGTTGGGCCCCCATTCACGACTTCTGTGAAGAGCACGAAATGCCTTGTATATTCCCTATTACGGATCAGCCTGTCGTATCTGATACCGACTGGTACACCCTGTATTTTTCGAAAGGCCTATACCAGGAAGGAGAAACCGCTGCACGCTATCTGCACTCAGCTCTCGACATTGGCCAGGATATCAACGTTATGCAAATCTATCGCACCGGTAGTGCTGGCGCCATGCTGGCACAAGGAGTCCGGGAAAACATGAGGAAGTCTGGCGTTATTACAACAACAGACTGGAAACTCGGCGCAGACGAACCAATGACAGATAAACTGCTGCAACAACACTTTGAAACACAACGGCCTTTGGCAGTAATGCTGTGGTTAGATGATAAGGACATGCTCGTCGCCACCGACTGGCTGGCAAAACAATCTCAGCAACCCGAGACGGTATTTGCATCCTGGAAACTGCTCGAAGGCAACACTTCGGCGATTCCGGATAGCTTACGTGAGAATGTTTACCTTACATATCCTCGAGACCTTCCCGAGAACAACGCGATGAAAATCAGCGTGCTGAAACGCTGGCTTAATATACGCAAGATTCCGGTGACCAACCTGGATATCCAGTCGCAGATGTATTCCCTTGGCTGGATATTGCCAGGCGCCATCTCACATATGCGCAGCGAATTTTACAGAGATTATTTTATGGAAAGTTTCGACATGATGCATGACCAGGACTACGCTGTCGCAGTGTTCCCCCGCTTGACTTTCGGACCCGGCCAACGCTACGCTGCCAAGGGCTGTTATATCGTGCAACTTGGTGAAGGCGAACAACCGCATCTTATAAAAAAGAGTGAATGGATCATTCACTAATAACGAGACACCCACCTTGATAAGAGATTACCCATGACCCAGAAATTTTTATTAAAGAACATTGTACTTCTACTGAATGGCTTTATCGGGCTGACATTCATGTTATCAACCAGTACTGCAATAGGTACCGAGCAAGACCCCCATGCGCATCACAAACTGATGATGAAACAGCCGGGTTACACGAGTTCCATACATACCTATGTAATCCCGGAGCTTTATCTCAACGATACAAACAACACCAAGGTGTCACTACAGGAAATACTAGGTGGCGATGGACCAGTCATGCTGAATTTTATCTTTACGACCTGCACTACAATATGCCCCATCCTCAGCGCCACCTTTTCTCAGGTGCAACGTGAACTTGGTAACGAAGCAAAAAACGTGCGCATGATCTCAATAACGATTGACCCTGAACAAGATACACCTGAACGATTGAAAGAGTATGCCGGTAGATTCAAAGCGGAATCTGGCTGGTTGTTTCTGACCGGATCCATTGATAACATCATTGCCACTCAAAAAGCTTTCGATGCCTACAGGGGTGACAAAATGAACCATGTCCCGCTTACCTTTCTTCGTAGCACACAGGATGGCTCATGGGTCAGACTTGAAGGTTTTACCAGTGCAAGTGAAGTGGTAGCTGAGTACCGTCAGCATCTATCACAATAAGCTAAACATCGCGCTTCTGGAACACGGTCTTCGAATAGATGATTAGTTCAAAATTAATCATAGGCTCTCTTAAAGCTACATTAAGTCCCTTTAAGAACTGACATCCATCCTAATTAATGTAGCCCACGCTTGCTGATAACTACTGAGTCCACATAATCAAATATACTCTCAAGTGAAGAAAGTTTGGAAAAATAGTGATCAGCACCATTTTGTTGCGCGGCAGAACGATACTCTGGATTATCGTGTTGACTTAGAATAACAACCACAACCTCAGGGCACTTTGACTTGATTTCTTTAGTCAAATCGAGGCCATTTACAGCACTGCTTAAATCAATATCCATAATAATCAGATCTGGAGAATACGTAACCATACACTCCAATGCATCGCTTTCACCAGATGCCTCTCTGGCTTCTAGACCAACATATCGTTTTAAAAGCGCGTTTTTCAGAGCGCTACGATAAGCCAAATTGTCTTCGACCAATAGAGTTTTAAACATTCCCATCTTGTGCCTATGTAATTGTATTCTTATGCCTTTGTGTAGCGCCGTCAATAAATAAACGACACATCGTCTACTTTGGTTCCATCCATTTTATATAATCAATATTAAAATTGTGACAGTACCTACTAACCTACTATTTAACTAATATTAATGAAAAAACTGATTCAGTCTATACATGAAAACCCTTATTCCAGGTGAAAAAATTATTTACATCCCTATGTACATTGTGTTACAAATATTAGGATTCATTAGTTAGAGGCTAACTAATGAGACATTAAGGAGCAGCTTTCTAATGGATAAATGTGACTAAAGATGGAAGTAGCATATGATTTCACCTGCTCGGATTTTAATCGCTGATGACCATACTATCTTAAGAGATGGAGTACGCTCTTTACTAAATGTAGTGCCAAACTTTGAAGTTATAGGCGAAGTAGATAACGGTAAAGACGCAATACTCTCTGCAGGTCAATTAAAACCCAACGTGATAATTAGTGACCTATCTATGCCAGGAACAAATGGCACTGAAGCAATTCAACGTATAAACAGCCGCTACCCCGAAATAAAAATACTCGTACTCACTGTTCACAATTCTGCAGAATATATACATGCAGCGCTTAAAGCCGGTGCGAGTGGATATTTATTAAAAGACGACACTAGTGAAGAGTTAATTAATGCCATCAATAATATACTGGCAGGTAAAATCCATTTAAGCCCCAGTATTTGCGGCAATGTGGTTATGGGATATTTAGCAGACCAGGACAATCAAATAAAATCTACCAGCGCTGAACAATTAACTACTCGTGAACGTGAAATTATAAAACTCATTGCTGAAGGTTATAGAAATAAAGATGCTGCTGAATATCTATCAATTAGCCTGAAAACCGTCGAAAAACATCGCTCCAACATGATGAAAAAACTGGATCTACATAGCACGAGTAGTATTACCAGTTATGCCATAAAAAATGGTTTCATCACCCAATAACTTATTACCGTAACCTGTTTACTGTGCGACGTGGCAGTAGTTTTAGAAGTTCTTGACCATACTTTGAGACTAGTTGCGTTCATGTCAGTTTAATACTGGCTATACACCAGCAAAGTGCATAACAACATTCACGATACCAACAATAAGCAATATAAATAACACGGCAAAGACGATACCACCGATAACAAAATGGTGAAATCTTCCCTGTTCGAAATCACGTTCTCTATTTTTTTTAGTTTGCACGCCAAACGAGGCTGCAGTTACGCTGCTCATGATCGAGAGTAGTGAAACTTTCTTTTTATTTTCTGTTTTATCTGTAGTCATAGTATTTGCATTTTTAGAATATAGAGGAATAGGTTCTAATAAATTGTTTAATCAATCTGTAAATTTTTAAGGTAGTTTTTAAAGTCAGCAGACAGCTCTTCATGCTGAAGTGCAATCTCAACATTTGCTTCTAAGTAACCGATTTTACTGCCACAATCATAACGACGGCCTTCAAAACTATAAGCATATATTTCTTCACTTTTTCTAAGTTCTGCAATAGCGTCAGTTAACTGAATTTCATTACCTGCACCACGTTTGGTGGTTTTCAGCTTATCAAGTATCGCTGGCGTCAGAATATAACGACCGACAACGGCCTGATCAGACGGCGCTTCTGCAGGCGATGGTTTTTCTATTATCTCATCGACTCGAGACAATCTATCAGCAAGTTTTGGACCTGCAACCATGCCATATTTATCACTTTCTGTTACTGCAACTGTCTGCGTACCTATCACACTACCCTGTCTTTCATTATAAACATCGACCATTTGCTGAATACAGCTGGCTCCGCCCTTGTTATAGATCAGGTCATCTGGCAATAGAACAGCAAAAGGTTTATCACCTACTGCAGGTTCAGCACACAATACTGCATGCCCCAGACCCAACGCTTCTGACTGACGGATAAACACACAGTGAATATGAGATGGCACAACATCCTGTACTATTTTTAATAACGCTTTTTTATCCCTTAAACCCAACTCGGTTTCAAGTTCGTACGCTTTGTCATAATGGTCGATGATGGCATTTTTAGTTCGACCAACGACAAATACCAGCGTATCCATACCTGCTGCAACTGCTTCTTCAGTCGCATACTGAATTAAAGGCTTATCAACCACTGTCAGCATTTCTTTAGCGATGGCTTTGGTCGCAGGTAAAAAACGTGTGCCTAATCCTGCAACAGGAAAAACAGCTGTACGAATCGAGCTCATATGTATATCCAAATTTTGTAAAATAGAGCCGATTTTAAACTAAGTTGGCGCGCATGTTCTAATGACTATGTTAAAATTCGCACAATTAGTAAAATAAAGCAGAATTCCTATGACCTATGTAGTTGTTGAAGATTGTATTAAGTGTAAACACACCGATTGTGTTGATGTGTGTCCGGTCGACTGTTTTCATGAAGGACCCAACTTTCTGGTAATTGACCCTGAAGAATGCATTGACTGTACTTTATGCGAGCCAGAATGCCCTATCGGCGCTATTTTTGCCGATGATGATGTGCCAGAAGGTCAGGAGCACTTCCTTGAGCTCAATGCTGAATTAAGCCTGGAATGGCCTGTTATCAACGTCAGCAAAGACTCCCCCGCTGACGCAACCGAGTGGGAAGGCGTGCCAGACAAATTAAAGTTGCTGGAAAGATAAAATCACAGCAATAGTGCAAGCGGCAAAGTCTATGAATCAACGTCATATACTTCTGTAGTTTCGAAATACACCACAGTGCACAATTTATACGAATTTTTACAAAAATGACTGGATATGCAGTTTAACTGATCCGCACAATAACTATTTCAACTACATCTTGTGCAGATAAATTAACAGTCACTAGAGCCTGACTGAGCGATATACTCATATCATTGTTAAACACCATTAAGACACGAGCGGTACTATTCTGTGACACAGTCATCCACTATTGAAGTTCCCGCTTATAAAAATATCCTTCAATATACCGCCAACTTCATTTTTGAGAGCTTTAGCGATCGAGCACCCGATTTTTCAAATCTGTTCGTTTTACTACCCCACTCACAGGTTACACAACAATTTACAACAGCCCTTTTTAAATCACTCAAACCAGACACCACAGCCATTATCCCACCTTGGTCAGGCACGTTAAAATCATGGGCTCAACAATTTAGCAGTAATGAACATGCTGATTACCAGATCATCAGCGAATACTCGCGACAATTACTTTTTATCGACGCATTACAACAGCACCCCGACCTTTTCAAAGAAGAAAATCAGTGGCAGGTGACACAGGCACTATTAACTCTTTTTGATGAACTCAGCTTAAACCAGACAAAAATCTTTACTTCGGCAGAAGCTTTTCAAGATCAGTTACAGCAGGCTTACGGATTTAAAGAGCAGCAACCCAAGTTTCAGCATCTACTCAATGAAAGCAACCTGGTTTACACATTATGGAATGCATGGCAACTTCAGCTAAGTGAAAATAATCTATATGATGAAATCGGTGACTATCTCTCTCGGCTAGCTAATGCGGGAACAGCAATAAAAAAACAAGACTATTTTATCTGTCTCAGCACCACGCAATATTCAAAAACGGAACAAGATTTCATCCAGAGTTTGATCAATAAAAAACAGTGCCAGATAATTGATTTTGAAACAACAATGGCTACGGATGATCCCAGTGATAATCAGATAAGGAATCACAATCATACCTTTTCCACTTTTATCAGCGAAGCATTCAAACAGGTGTCGCCATCTATTAAACAACGCGCCGAAAACCATGGCAAAGAGTTTTCCACTGAACTGCCTTTATCCGTCTACATGGCCGCTGGCGAAGAAGAACAGATACGCGCGATCGATTACTTTGTTCGCATCAATATACTTAATAATAAAAGCAATATTGCAATTATTAGTGAAGATAGAAAGTTATCCCGTCGATTGAGAGCATTGCTTGAACGTGCAGATATACAGCTTCAGGATAACGCTGGCTGGTCACTGGCAACGACACAGGCAGCAACCACCATCGAACGCTGGTTAGAATGTATAGAGGAAGATTTTAGTGCCTACCCACTGCTCGACTGCTTAAAGTCTCCATTTATAAATATCGCGCATTCAGTACTTGGTAAAGACGCAACTGACACTGATTTTAAAAAAAATATTTATCGTTTTGAACATGATTTAATTTTCCATGAAAACGTGAGCAGCAACATCGATCGATACAAATCCTTATTAAAAAACCGATTACGACGTCTTGATCATTGGCCTGCTAACTCTTATGACGACCTTATTAACACACTGGATTTTATTCAAGAGACCGCTAAACCTTTATCGTCTCTTTATGCTGGCAATAAAAAAATCGCGTTATCTGAGTTTATTCATACACTGTTTAATAGCATGGATAAACTTGGCATTGTACAAAAATACCAGGATGATGAAGCAGGTCTAATCTTGTTAAAGACATTTGAAGAATTAAAACAGAGCACCAGACACTCAGATCCATTGCTAAGTTGGGATGACTGTCGGATCTGGCTCGGTATGGCACTTGAATCGCAAAACTTCACACCGCCAACAAACAATACAAACGTGCAATTAATGACACTAGAACAGGCTTCTCATCTTAATTTTGACTGCGTCGTTATCGCTGCAGCAGAGCCACAACACTTCCCTGGTAGCGCAAATAACTCCCCCTTCTTTAATCAGGCAGTACATGCATCGCTAGAATTAGACACCTGGGAAAAACAACACGACCAACGTCATGAATTATTTAACCGCACCTTGCTGTCTTCACCAGAGGTTTTATTAACTGCGTGCAATGAAGAAAATGGTGAAGAAAAACCCGTCTCACCATGGCTTGAGTTATTAATCAATTTTCATCAACTGGCTTATAGCAAACAACCGGGGTATAAAAATCTTGATAATGAATACTTACAGCATCTAGTACGATCAAAAAGTGAAGTTTTCAACTGTGATGATGCTGAACTACCTGCACAGTCAACACAGCCATGCCCTGTTATCCCTCAGGATTTAATCCCCGAGAGAATTTCTGCCAGCTCCTACCAGCGTATCGTTAATTGCCCTTACCAATATTTTTCTGCTGACGGTCTACGCCTTAAAGCATTAGAGGAATTAACCGATGAATTACGAAAATCAGATTATGGAGAACGTATCCATTTAATCTTGCAGACATTTCATAGTGGTGATAAAACACACGGGGATAAATTCAGCCCTGCCATAACTAGTAACAATCGCAGCGAAGCTGTACATTTTTTATCGGACCTGTCTGAAAGAATATTTCTTACTGATTTAGAAAATAATGTGTTACATAGGAGCTGGTTATATCGCTGGAAAAAACACATCCCTTCTTATATCAACTGGCAGATACAACATCAATTAGACTGGAACATTTATCTTAGTGAAAAAAACCTGGAGATAAATCTTGATGATGACTTAAAAATATATGGCAGACTCGACCGCATTGACCGCCATTCTGATAATAAAACACATGCCATCATTGATTATAAAACGGGGAAAACAGCCAGGCAGGAAGATGTCGATATTGGTGAAAATGTCCAGCTTTCAACCTATGCCCTGCTCGACGAAGACGCGACAGAAGTTAGTTATTTATCTGTTGATTCGAGTAATCAAAAAGTTGAAATAAAATCTTCTCTGGCAGAGGAAGATCTGCAATCAAATCGTGAAGAAAATAAACAGCGGCTAATTAAACTGTTCAAGCAGATGCAGAATAAAGAAGCACTACCCGCATGGGGAGATAATGGCGTTTGCCACTTCTGTAATTTTTCTGGACTTTGTCGCAAAGCCGAATGGTCTGAATAGTAAAAATATTATCCTCATAAAAAAAGGCGCGAAAATATTTCGCGCCTTTTTTATAGTTAAAAGTTAAACTTATTTCACTGCATACAACGAACCATTAACACTATTAAAATACACATGGCCATCACTAACCGTTGCCGCCGAATAAATATTACCGTCCACCTTGTACTTCCAGCGCATTGTGCCCTTACTTGCATTTAATGCGTATAAGTTACCATCTGTACTACCGATGTAGACAGTACTTGACGCTACAGTAGCGGGTGCAAAGATGGCAGCTTCCGTTCTATACTCCCACTCACGTGTTCCATCTTCAGCATCATAGGCGTATACATAACCATCCTTACTGCCAATGATGACTTTGCCTTTATATATCGCTGGCGATGATAACACCGGTCCAGCTGTTTTCTTCATCCAGGTTTGTTGACCCGTATGGATATTCACCGCATAAACACGTTTATCATCACTGCCAAAATAAACATTATCTTCATCTACTGCAGGCGATGAATGGATTTTTCCAGTTGCCTTAAACCGCCAGAATTCCTGCCCTGTGTTGCGATTGACCGCAATCATCTCACCATTCAAAGTACCGAAATAGATATAATCACCGTAAATTGCCGGTGAACTATAAATTGTCGCCTTTGCATTAAAGCTCCATTTTCTATAACCGGTTTCTACATCTGCGGCGTACAGATTGCCATCTTCGCTGGCGAAATACACAGTGTCGCCAACAATAATTGGAGAGGACGAAATCGGACCATCTGTTTCCTGTTTCCATACCAGTGCCTGGGTATCATCTTTAATGGCATATAAATTTTTATCCCAACTACCGACGTAAATGATACCGTCGGCTGTTGCAGGCGTTGATTCGATATTACCGCCCGTCTTATAACGCCATTTCATCTGACCTGTTTTTTGATCTATCGCATACAGATGTTTGTCGTTACTGCCAAGGTAAATTGTGCCATTAGCAACCATAGGAGATGCATACGTTTTATCCGGTGCAGTATATTTCCAGTGCAGCGTATCAAGAGACGTAGGTCCTGACTCTGTTGATACCGCCGTATGACTTGGGTCACCGCGAAACATACTTGTTTTGCCTCCACCACAAGCAGTCAGTGTAAGTGTCAGTGCGGTAACACCAGCTATTACATATTTATTTATTATTAATTTATTGTTTGGCATGAAACTCTCCAACATTTCCGTTTATTTTTATATTTTATTGTCTATATCGAGATACTCATGTTCTATCTAAACAGCATCGATATTTCAGAAAGAATAGACTAGTTTCTACCAAAAAACTCAGCTTAGGTGGATATTATTGATCAGCGAAGTAAGCGGCGCCCGCATTACACAGAAGCTCATAAGCAATCGTATCACTCGCTGCTGCGACTTTATCAACGCACAACTCATCACCCCACAATACGACGCGATCGCCTATACAGGCATCAACAGCTGTCAGATCGATACATAAACTGTCCATTGATACACGCCCAAGCAAATCACAACACGTATTATTAATCCATACTGGCGTGCCGTTACCGGCGTGTCTCGGGTAGCCATCACCGTAACCGGCGGCAACTAAACCTACGGTTATATCGCTATCACTGGTGTAGGTACTGCCATAACCAATGCTTTCACCCGCTTTAACTTCTTTGGTGTCCAGCAGAAATGACTCAAACTGCATCACTGCCTTAAGCCCGAGTTCAGCAGCAGGAAGGTTATGAAACGGTGATGAACCATATAACATAATGCCGGGACGAACCGCTTCGAAATGGCTCTTCGGTAAACGCATAATTGCGGCAGAATTGGCCATACTGCAATCTACATCTATATCATTTGTTACTTTAAGAAAGTTATTTAATTGATTGTTATTTAAATCATTATAAGGATCATCAGCGTTAGCAAAATGACTCATCAAAAACACATTAGCCACATTACTGCTGTTACGTAATTGGCCAAAAAAATTATCGACTGCGTCCATAGAAATGCCTAATCGATGCATCCCGGTATCGACTTTGAGCCAGACATCGATGGCTGGTGAAATACTATTCTCCAGCAATAATTCTAACTGAGCCTGCTGATGAATAACGCTGGAAAGATCAAGTTTAGAAAATTGCTCAAGTTCATCCACATCCCTAAAACCATGTAATACGATAACGGGCTTCGTGCATCCGCTCTCGCGCAAGGCGTACGCCTCTTCAGGCATTGCCACCGCAAACATATCGGCATCGTTTAGTTGTTTGGCGACAGCCAGCATACCGTGACCATAGGCATTGGCTTTGATCACAGCCATTACCTGACTGCCTGGGGCATACTCACGAACTTTTAACAGGTTATGTGATAAAGCGTTAACATTGATGCTAACGCTGGCACGGCGCCAGTGCTTCGAACTCTGTTGCTTCATTCGAAACTAGGGTTATTCAAAACCGTCTGTGTTGTACATTTCAGGTATGTAGTTTTCAAACTTGGTGTATTTTCCCAGGAAGGTAAGCAGTGATTTTCCAATGGGGCCATTACGCTGTTTAGCAATAATGATTTCTGCCACACCTTTTTGCGGACTGTCTTCGTTGTATACCTCGTCGCGGTAAATAAAAACAATCAAATCCGCATCCTGCTCGATGGCGCCTGACTCACGAAGGTCCGACATTATCGGCCGTTTATCGGGACGCTGCTCGAGACTGCGATTTAGCTGAGATAATGCGATTACCGGCACCTTCAGTTCTTTTGCCATGGCTTTTAAGCTACGTGAAATTTCAGAAATTTCTGTCGCACGATTCTCGCTGCCCCCGTGGACCTGCATCAACTGCAAATAATCGATCACGATCAATCCCAGGCCGTGCTGGCGTTTTAAACGACGTGCGCGAGCCCTGATCTCGTTAGGTGACATAGCGGGCGTATCATCAATAAAAATATTAGCTTCAGACAATATGTGAATAGCCGAAGTGATCCGCGCCCAATCTTCATCGGTAAGGTTTCCGGTACGTATATGATGCTGATCAACACGTCCTAACGAAGAAATCATACGCATTGCCAGAGAATCACCCGGCATTTCCATACTAAATACTGCGACTGGAAGCTTGTCACCAATAGCAGCATTTTCAGCGATATTCATCGCAAAGGTGGTTTTTCCCATGGATGGGCGTCCGGCAACAATAACCAGATCGGCTTCCTGCAAACCGGTGGTCATCTCATCGAATTTATCAAACCCGGTTGATACACCGGTAATACCGCCATCACTATTAAATAGGTGGTCTATCTTATCGACCGTTTTAGATAACAACGTTTTCATGTCCTGAAAACCACCGGCACCGCGTGCACCCTGCTCAGCGATTTGAAAGACACTTTTCTCAGCATTATCCAGCAGTTCTTTACTATCTCGCCCTTCAGGCACGTAACCGCTAGCGCTAATATCGGTTCCTACGGCAATCAGCTGTCGCAATACTGATTTTTCACGCACGATATTGGCGTAAGCCACAATATTCGACGCGCTCGGTGTATCTTTCGCCAGTCGGCCTAAATAAAGCAGACCACCCGCCTTTTCAAGATCACCGTTTTTGTCCAGACACTGGGATAAAGTTACTGCATCAAATGGTTCATTGCGCGATTCAAGTTCACGGATGGCTAAAAACAGCAGACGATGGTCATAACGATAAAAATCTTCTTCAACGAGCTTGTCGGCTATATTTTCCCAGGCGCGATTGTCCAGCAATAAACCACCGATCACGGCCTGTTCCGCCTCTACCGAATGTGGCGGCACACGTAAGCTGCTGGTCTGATTATCGTTGCTAGGAAAAACTGCAGTTTCTGACATAAATAAACCTATTGAATAGGGCTTCGATTATAAAGACTGCTGACGGTGAGTGAAAGGGATTTTTAAGATAAAAAAATTTGCACCACAGAAACGCAGAGAAAAACAAAAAGGCCTGCAAAAGCAGGCCTTTTTTTAATCAAATGACTGAAAAAACCTTAAGCTTCTTCTTCACCAATAATGATAACTTTAGCGACTGCATCTACATCGGTATGCAAATGCAACGTGATCTCGTATTCACCTGCCTGACGGATCGGGCCATCAGGAAGGCGTACGTCACGCTTTTCAACGGCCGCACCCGCTTCGGTAAGCGCAGCTGCAATATCAACGTTACCAATCGAACCAAATAATTTACCTTCAGTTCCTGACTTGGCAGTAATGCTGATAGTCAACGCTGCAATTTGTTCACGGCGTTTCTCAGCGGCAGCTCTCTCATCTGCAGCAGCTTTTTCAAACTCAGCACGACGAGATTCGATCTCTGCTTTATTAGCATCTGTTGCAACCTTTGCCTTGCCTTGAGGTAACAGATAGTTACGTGCAAAACCAGATTTTACGTTCACCAGATCACCGATACTTCCAAGACGATCAATTTTTTCAAATAAGATGACTTCCATCTTTATAACCTCTGCTTTAAATTCTTTATGTAAAATTATTTATATGAAATTTTCGTGTATTATTTTTTTATATCTTAAACCTAACCAGGCTTATCTTGTTTTACCAACCGCTGCCTGATATTCAGCCAGGGATCAGTTATTCCTGCAAAAACTAGCAACAAAACCAGATGCGGTATAAAAAACATGACTAAATAAAACGCAAATAACCATGAAGCACTTACCTGCCGTACTTTTACTACTGCATGCAATAAGGATAAACCCTGTATTAAATACAATACAAATACGACTGTCACCAGCGCAAAAGCAAACACATTATCGATGACCATAGCCATTAACATTATTGCTAATGCGATTAAAGCAGAAATCTTTCCAAGGTTTAAACTTTGAAACTCTTCCGCAAATCCACCTGGATTATAAAAAACCGCCTGCCACCATCGACCTATAAACAGGCTTAACATGGTGCCAAACATCAGGCTACTGGCAAATAAGCCCGGCAAAAATTCGATAACCCAGTCTTCTGTCTGCCTTAATTCTTGCAGACTAAATTCGTTAGACTGCTCTGCCAGCTGGACCACCATGTGGTCTAGCGGCTCACGCCAGAACTCACCAAAGTTCGGTGCCAGGGCATAAATCAGAACAATAGCCAACAGGCTCATTGCTGTCAGTATCTGCAGGCTAAAAGCCAATGACACTGTCTGACGCAATATCATGGCAACCAGCCAGGCGGGTAACCAGACAAGCAGTACAAAAATTACTGCTACCTGCGGCGCCGAAAATATCAGATACGAAAACATTGCCGTAGCCAATAACGCCAAACCCGTCGTAATTAAACCACGCTGCGGGCCATTAACCAGTGTAACCAGTACAATGGTTGCTGCACTAATCCATGCTGCTGGCGGTACTAACAGACCTAATATCGCCATTGCTGCTGCAACCAGGGCCGCCTGACTTTGGCCTTTTAGTATAAAACTTGCCAGAAATAACACTCAATAAACCTCTGTGGAAAGTGTTAGACCCTGCTCACCCATCCACAACAAAGCAGTCAGGTTTTGTTGAATCTCTACTTGTGGCTATCCGTATATGGGATAAGCGCAAGATAACGAGAAACTTTAATGGCTTTAGTTAACTTACGTTGGTATTTTGCCTTTGTACCCGTAATACGTGCAGGTACAATTTTTCCGCTCTCAGAAACAAAAGCTTTAAGTAATTCGATGTCTTTGTAATCTACGTCAGTAATACCTTCTGCAGTAAAACGACAATAACGTTTACGTCTAAAATTCTCTGCCATTTTATTCCCCTACTCTGCAGGCGCTGTTGTTCCAGCGTCTGAATTATCACTGTTATCTACTACTTCTTCCTTTACCTTTTCTACGACTGGCGCAGGCGCCACAACTGGTCTAGCAGCGGCAGTTTTTCTGTCCGCGGCATCAGCTGCATCTTTGGCTTTAGCCAATACAGACATATCGGTAACGGCTTCATCACGTTTTATGATCAGGTTACGCAGAACCGCATCATTGAATCTAAATGCTGTTTCAATTTCATCACGCACAGCCTGATCACACTCGACGTTCATCAAAACGTAATGTGCTTTATGAATTTTGTTGATTGAGTATGCTAGCTGACGACGGCCCCAGTCCTCTAAACGATGGACTTTTCCGCCATTTGATTCAACCAATGATTTATATCGGTCAATCATTGCTGGCACTTGTTCGCTCTGGTCTGGATGCACCAGAAATACGATTTCGTAGTGACGCATATTACTTCCTCTCGGTTACAGCCCCCCATCTTTTTATGGTGGAGCAAGGGATATTCAAATTGTAGGGCGCGAATTATATAGGAAAAACAGTGAATAGTGAACAGTGAATAACGAATAGTTTATACCAGACCGCCACACTGCCTGTTAAGGGCGTTCAGCCCATATCAAACAAAGCAAAACTACGATCTGCGCCAGATTGTTTTCCCATCTTTGTCTTCCAGCACGATACCCATGGCATCAAGTTCATCGCGGATACGGTCTGCTTCAGACCAGTCTTTATTCTCTCTGGCAGTATTTCTAGCCGTTATCAAGGCATCGATATCAGCGCCATCTTCACTGCCACCCGCACCTGCCTGTAAATACTGCTCGGCATCCTGTTCCAGCAGTCCTAACACATTCGCCAGTTTTTTAAGTACCGCCGCCTTCTCTAAAGCAGCACTGTTATCTTCATCACGCAGACGATTAACCTGACTGGCCAGATCGAATAATACTGCCAGTGCCTCCGGCGTGTTGAAATCATCATCCATGGCCTGCCTGAATTTCTCTATCGCGGGATCATTCTCATCACAAGCATCCTGCACATCAAGTCCACGCAAGGTATTGTATAAACGCGATAACGCGGTACGCGCAGTATCCAGCAGCTGATCAGAATAATTGAGCGGACTGCGGTACTGACTGGCGAGCACGAAATAGCGGATTTCTTCGCCTTTGTATAGCTTCAATATCTCGCGCACGGTAAAGAAATTATTTAACGACTTGGACATCTTTTCATCGTTGATGCGAACAAATCCGTTATGCATCCACAGATTGACGAAAGTCTCACCGGTGGCCGCTTCCGATTGCGCAATTTCATTTTCATGATGCGGAAATTGAAGATCCTGACCTCCACCGTGGATATCAAAATGATTACCCAGACAGCAGGTCGACATCGCCGAACATTCTATGTGCCAGCCGGGACGTCCCTTACCCCAGGGTGAATCCCATGAAGGCTCACCCGGTTTTGCCGCTTTCCACAATACAAAATCCAGCGGGTCATCTTTACGCTCATCGACTGCAACACGTTCACCCGCACGCAGGTCTTCCAGTTTTTTACCGGATAATTTGCCGTAACCTTCAAAGGCACTGACATCATAATAGACATCACCATTGCCCTGCTCTGTTTGCGCAGTATAGGCATAACCTTTGTCGATCAGTGTTTGCACCATAGCGATAATATCCGACATGTAAGCCGTTGCTTTCGGTTCATCACTTGGTGGTAATACGCCCAGTTCAGCTGCATCCTCGTGCATCGCAGTAATGAAACGGCTGGTCAGTGCTGAAAAATCTTCCCCATTTTCATTGGCACGATTAATTATCTTGTCATCGATATCAGTGATGTTACGCACATAATCCACCTCGTAACCGCTGTAGCGCAGATAGCGCGTCACCACATCAAATACGACGAGTACACGCGCATGTCCCAGATGACACAGGTCGTATACCGTCATACCGCAGACATACATTTTTATCTTGCCTGGCTCGATGGATTTGAATATCTCTTTTTTCTTGGTCAGGCTATTGTGGATCTTTAACATAAAGTTGAGTATCGATAATGATATGAAATTAACAGTACAAATAAATTAAGCGGAATATTAACGGATAAGCCTGCGAAGCGCTAACAAATCACTTAATGCCTTTGCTTATTTATTTATTAATACAGGGTAAAATACGACGTTTTTTCGAACAAAAGATTTGGTGCGTTTCAATGATAAAAGTTTTATTTGTTTGCATGGGCAACATCTGCCGATCACCGACCGCTGAAGGTGTATTTCGCCACAAAGTGGAACTGGCTAATTTACAAGATAATTTTTCTATTGATTCTGCTGGCACCCATGCCTATCACGTTGGCAATCCACCTGATGCCCGTGCACAGGATACCGCGCTTAAACGTAATATTGATTTAAGCAATCAACGCGCTCGCCGTGTTAATGCCGATGATTTTTCAACGTTCGATTATATTATTGCGATGGATGACAGTAATAAACGCGACCTGCTCTCCGTCTGCCCTGATGGCTGCGAAGATCGGATTCATCTGTTTCTCGACTTTGCTGAATGCAATGAAACCGAAGTGCCTGACCCATATTATGGTCAGGGACGAGGTTTTGAAATTGTATTAAATCTTGTGGAAGAAGCAGCTGACGGATTATTAAAGCACATTCACGGCAACATTTAAAATAGCGTGCAACTACCAGTGTTTTCGAATAAAACATACTGGTAATTGCAAGCAAATTACTACCTTACCGAGTTAAAGCCTCGGCAACTAATGATCAATAGAAGATGTTGCCGATCTATTCTCATTTGATTCAGGCTGTTTATCACTCTCTTTTGTGGGCGCTTTACTTTCTGCTGGAGCTGGCTTTTTATCAGCAGTAGTTTGAGTAGCAACACTGTCAGCAGTCGGTTTGTTAGCCGCTGGTTTTCTATTTTCAGGTTTACGTTCTTCAGATTTATCACTACCTGATGAAGCTGGAACCTTTTTCTCATCTACGCCACTTTTTTGCGGACTGCTTTTAGCCTCAACATTGCTCTGAGGCTTAGCTTGAGTCACTGATTCCGGTTTTGCCGCTACATTTTGTGTTGCACCACCAGCTTGCTGCTCACCTGCAGCGTTCTGCGCATTACTTGTTGTTGCTTCACTGGTTTTTGCTTCGTTACTTTTTGAACGATTACCACCACTGCGACGACGATTGCGATTAGATTGTCCGCCCGTCTTTTTAGCAGGCTGCGCAGATTTTCCTGCAGGCTTATCTGTTGTACCCTGTCCTTGCGCTTGCTTGTTAGCAGGTTTATTTTCAGCAGATTTTTCCGTTTCCTGCTTGTTTGCCGGTTTACGATTGCGATTGCGGTTTCGCCCTCTATTCGCGGTACTGCGATTTCTATTTTGACCGCCGCGTGGATTTCTGTTTTGCCCTGTTGTTGATGATGTGGTCGGCCGTTTATCTTGTTTCTCTTCCGCGTCACCACTAAAGATAGACACCAGTTTACTTAACAGACCTGTTGAACCTGGTTTTGTTGCTGCTACCGGTGCGGGTTTCGCTGCCGGACGTAGCCCAGGTTTTATTGAGGACACGGCAGCCTGTTCTGGCTGAATCGGTTTTTCCTTAGTCGCATCCACATCATATTGTGTATCTTTGTCTGCACGCTGATAACTAGCGGTCTCATCGCTTTCATCGTGCTCAGCCTTGCGAACACGCTCAACCCTGTATTGCGGTGTTTCCAACGTTGGGTTCGCCACGATTAGCACGTGCACACCACTTAATTTTTCAATCTCATGGATTGCTTTACGTTTTTCATTAAGCATGTAAGTGGCAACATCGATAGGTACCTGAATATCAACCCGCGCAGTACCTGCTTTTAATGCTTCTTCTTCAAGAATACGCACCAGTGATAACGACAATGATTCAACGGTACGAATCGTACCCTGGCCTGTACAGCGTGGGCATACGATCTGAGTTGATTCGCCTAACGAAGGTTTCAGACGCTGGCGAGACATCTCTAACAGACCGAATCTAGATATACGACCAATCTGAACACGCGCACGATCTGCCTGCACCGCAGCATTTAAACGGTTCTCAACCGCACGTTGATTACGATTGTTCATCATGTCGATAAAATCAATCACCACCAGACCACCTAAATCACGTAAACGCAATTGACGCGCTATTTCATCAGCGGCTTCCAGATTGGTATTTGTCGCAGTATCTTCGATGTCGCTGCCTTTGGTCGCGCGAGCTGAGTTGATATCGATCGAGATCAGCGCTTCGGTGTGATCAATAACGATAGCACCCCCGGAAGGTAGTGACACTTCACGGCGGTAAGCTGATTCGATCTGGTTTTCTACCTGAAAACGATTAAACAACGGCACCGTATCTTCGTAGAATTTTATCTTGTGTACGCTGTTAGGCATCACCTGTTGCACGAAGTCCATCGCGGCGTCATAAACTTCTTTTGAATCTATCAGCACTTCAGAGATATCACTCCTAAAATAATCTCTTAGCGCACGCGTAGTAACATCACTTTCCTGGTAGATCAAAAAGGGTGATGGCCGTTCGGCCGCAGCAACCTCAAACGCAGACCAGAGTTGTAACAGATAATCCAGGTCCCACTGTAACTCTTCCGTATTGCGACCGACGCCTGCTGTACGTACGATCAACCCCATACCATCAGGCACTTCAAGTTGACTTAAGGCTTCACGAATAAGATTTCGATCTTCGCCTTCGATCCGACGAGACACACCACCGGCACGTGGATTGTTTGGCATAAGCACTAAATAGCGCCCTGCCAGACTGATGAATGTGGTTAAAGCCGCACCTTTATTGCCGCGCTCCTCTTTTTCTACCTGAATGACAATTTCCTGTCCTTCTTTAATGGCAGTGCGGATATCGGGGCGACCGGATGCTTTTTGCGCTTCTTCAGTGAAGTACATGCGCGCAACTTCTTTGAATGGCAGAAAGCCATGACGCTCTGCACCATAATCAACGAAACAAGCTTCTAAGCTGGGCTCGACGCGGGTAATTTTACCTTTGTATACGTTGGATTTTTTCTGTTCCCGAGATGGGACTTCGACGTCCAGATCGTAAAGTTGCTGACCATCGACCATGGCCACACGTACTTCCTCTTTCTGGACTGCATTGATAAGAATTCTCTTCATTTGCAGTTAAACCTGTTTTTGGTCCCGCTTTCAAAACACTATTAACGCCTGGCAACAGGGCCTGCCTAAACAGGCTGCCTGCGTACTGCAATGCACAGAAACAAAACGACATCACCCACATTAAAAATGCAGGCGCTGGCAGAGTAATGGCGTTATCAGTGTTAAAAATTGGGAAAATCATTAAAATTATGTATAGTTTTTTACTTATTAATTCATATTTGCTGTCCGTTCCCAAAATGTGAAACAGTGATAGCAAATACATAAAATCAGTTGCGCCTGAACCACCAGTATTATTAAAAAAACCACTTCTTTATCGAAATGTCAGTAACTGGTAGGTATCGTCGGCGAAATTACAGCATGTTTGCTGCCTTGACGACCATTCATCAAGTGTATAATCCTTTATTTGTGCCTGTTATTTTTCTATCTGGCAAAATTCCTAACAAATGCAAAGGCTTATATAATCTATTTAGCACTGGCATTTAAGTCACCAAGTCTGTCAAAATGCGAGGCTCTGGTCAACCTTTATAAACACTCACGAAAACTCTTAAAGATGCAAGTAAGCGATAACAGCGTCAGTCAGGTCACCATAAATGAAAATCAGGCTGGTCAACGCATCGATAATTTTCTGGTGAAACACTTAAAAGGCGTGCCTAAAAGCCACGTCTATCGCCTTCTACGCAGCGGTCAGGTGAGGATTAACAGCGGCAGAAAAAAACCGCATTACAAGCTGCAGGCTGGCGATATACTAAGAGTGCCACCAGTAACAATATCTGAAAATGAAGATGACCAGGTCCCTGATTCAGTACTGCTAATACTGAAAAAATCCATCCTGTTTGAAAACGACGACATCATTGCTATCAACAAACCTTCTGGCATTGCAGTTCACAAAGGCAGTGGATTGCGTTTTGGCGTGATCGAAGCATTCAGACAGATATATCCTGAACAGACACTGGAACTGGTACATCGCTTAGACCGCGAAACCAGTGGTTGTTTGCTGCTTGCAAAAAATCGGCAGATACTGGCGCAATTACATGAAATGTTTCGCCATGAAAAAATTGTCCGTATCGAAAAGACTTACCTTGCCCTGCTTCATGGTCATTGGCAAAATGGTAAACAGACCGTTGATGTTGGCATCAGTAAAACCAAGCGCAGTGGTGAACATATGATGCAGATCGATAAATCGGGTGACAGAGCAATCAGTCATTTTGAACCACTGGAAATATTTGAACTGCCTGATAATAAACATTGCAGCCTGATGAAAATCAGTATTGAAACGGGGCGTACCCATCAGATACGCGTGCATGCAAAACACTGTGGTTTCCCCATTATTGGTGACAGCAAATATGGCGACAAGATGGCCAATCAGTACTTCCGTAAACTTGGTTTAAAACGACTTTTTCTTCACGCGAAACAGTTGTATTTACCACTGACGGACCCCATTACATTGGATGCACCGTTAAGTGATGATTTAGACGCTGTATTACAGAAACTACGCCCTTAAATAAACAGCAAATAATAATGAAACAATTCCCTCTTCTAGTATTTGACTGGGACGGCACACTAGTCGATTCGATCGAACGTATCGTCACCAGTTTGCAACATGCCAGCAAACAGACTGCAGATGTCCACATCAGCGAAACACAGGCACGAGATGTTATTGGCCTTGGTCTAATCGAGGCGATAACAAAACTACATCCGGAACTTGATGCACATTTACATGCAACTGAGCTGAACTCTATAGCCGACGCTTACCGCCAGCATTACCTCTACGATAATACTATTCCGGCGCCGTTATTTGCCGGTGTCAATAATCTACTAGATGAGCTCCTTGAAGAGGGTTATACGTTAGCTATCTCTACCGGTAAAAGCCGTGCTGGACTAGAGCAGTCGATCGACGAGCATCAGGTTGCTGATTATTTCGCCACCACACGTTGCGCAGGTGAAAACAGATCAAAACCACACCCTGAGATGTTGCATGAAATCTTACATGAGTTAGATTTTCCGCCTTCACAGGCACTCATGATAGGTGACAGTGAACATGACCTGAAGATGGCGAACAATGCCAACATGCAATGCATCGGTGTTACCCATGGTGTTCACGATGCAAAAACGTTAGAAAGATTTAATCCGCTAACCTGTTTAAACAACATCACGGATTTATCTGATTATTTAAACCATAATAAACTTTAAAATCGCATTACATAATTCAAAACATAAGCAATTAACTGAAGGAAACTACTATGTCTGACAATAACGCTTCATGGGAAAGAGAAGTTGTAACCCAACTGGCCGAATCCAGTTTACGGGAACAACGTCGTGCTCGCCGCTGGGGCATATTTTTTAAAGCATTAACTTTTGCCTACATCGGCGCAATCATATATATGTTCGGTGACGCCAGCCTGACAAAAATTGATCTCAACGAAAAACACACCGCACTGATTGAATTGAGTGGCGTAATTGCAGATAAAGAGGAAGCCAGTGCAGACAATATCGTAACTGCGCTACGTGATGCTTTTGATAATGAAAATAGCGCCGGCGTTATCTTAAGAATTAACAGCCCAGGCGGTTCACCGGTACAATCCGGTTACATCTACGATGAGATCCGTCGCTTACGCGAAGAACATCCTGATACACCACTGTATGCCGTAGTCACCGATATCTGTGCATCCGGCGGCTATTACATCGCTTCTGCAGCGGATAAAATTTATGCTGACAAAGCCAGCATCGTCGGCTCTATCGGTGTACGTATGGATAACTTTGGTTTCGTCGAAGCGATAAATAAACTGGGCATTGAACGCCGCACATTAACCGCGGGTGAAAACAAAGCACTGCTAGACCCTTTCCTGCCCGAAAATGAAAAAACCAAAGCGCATATGCAAACTATGCTTTCTGAAATACATCAACAGTTTATCGATGCCGTCAAACAGGGCCGTGGTGATCGTCTCGACACTAACGTGGATGGAGTCTTCTCAGGTTTAATCTGGACGGGTGAAGCTGCTGTAGATATTGGTCTGATTGATGAGCTTGCCAGTGCCAGCTATGTTGCTCGAGAAATCATCGGTGAAGAAACCATCGTCGACTACACAGTGAAGGAAGATATTTTAGAACGTTTTGCTGAGCGCCTTGGCTCAACAGTGGCGCAGGTCATTAGCACGCAATTGTTTTCCCCTACTCCTAGATAAAATTTTTATAAGGTGGGCACGTCTCTGTGCCCACCCCTGACTAGTTTATTTGCAACGAAATCACTTTCTGAAAAAAGCCGCCTCAAACGATTGTTAATGTTGTTATTTTCACTCGTATTGCCAGATATTCTGATTTTTATGTCTAAAATCATCTTATCCAGAATATAAAAACTCAACTCTCAAATAAAAAGCAAAAATAACGACAGGTAATAAACCAGGACGTTTTTTACTTCTTTGTTGAGCAACTAAAAAATCAAAGAGGCGCAGCAATGACAAACGGAGTTATTAAAAGCGACTGGTTTACCGGTCTTGTTATTACTTTTATATTCCTGATTTTTGCCGGCTCCGATTTCATCGCAAGCATGGAACGAAACGCTTACGATTTTGGCGTCATATCATCATCACGCAGCCCTAGCGATAAAATCGCCATTATTGCGATTGATGACCAAAGTATTGCTAACATTGGTCGCTGGCCCTGGTCACGCGATATCCATGCACAGATGCACGAAATCCTTGCTGAAAGTGGTGCCAAAGCAGTCGGTCAGATGGTATTTTTTTCTGAGCCACAGTTAGATCCGGGTTTAGAATTTATTCGTGAACTAAAACTATCATTCGAAGAAAGCAGCATAAGCACAATTCCTGGACTTATTGAAGGACTTGCCCTCACGATCGAAGGCAGTCGTAAACTGGTAAGCAGTAAACGCGATATCAATGGCAAAGCCGCAGTGCAGGAAATTTCTGACGCGCTGGAAGGCTCCCCATTACGTCACCAGGTCACTAAAGATTTAAACGCCTATCTCGAATACATAAACTCTGCAGAAATTCTCCTCGACACTGACAATACACTTGCACTAAGCATACAGAGAGCTGGCAACGTTGTATTGAATATGCCTTTTGCAGCGGGACAAGCTTACGGTCAACCCGACCAATCACTACCCGCGTATGTCTCAAAAAACAAACTGCCTGAAAAAAACATTATTGATAATGCAACAATCAACCCTGAAGGTTTTACTCCATTAACCATGGTGGGTGCGTATCAGCCTATTCCCATTTTGGGTGAACAGGCTAATGCTATTGGCGCTTTGGTTACACTACCGGATGTTGACGGTGCTATTCGTACAGAACCACTGATCGTTGACTACTACGGTGAACTGTATCCATCAATAGCGTTAGTATTGGCAGCAAAAAGTTTGAACCTTGGCATTGAAGACATTCGGATTAACGTTGGCGCAGATGTACAACTTGGACGTCTGAACATTAAAACCAATAGCGAATCATTAATGAACACCTTCTTCTATCACGACGAAGCACAAAATGGCGCCTTCCCCATTGATTCCTTTTTCGATGTATTAACGGGAAAAATTTCCGCTGAAAAATACAAAGACAAGATTGTTCTCATCGGTGCGACTGCTTTAGGTGTTGGTGATACTTTTGTAACACCAATCAACTCATCAATGTCACCGGTAGTCACACAGGCTCATTCAGTTTCAAGCATTCTTAATGAAGATTTTTTCGTTGAACCTGAATGGGGTTTTTTTGCACGACTCGGCGCTTTACTTGTAGTCGCTTTATACTTGATGCTGTTATTACCAAAATTAAGCGCCGCAGTTGGTTTCATCATTACCAGTATTTTACTGTTTGCTTTATTTACCACTCACTACATCATGATGACAACGCAAGGTATGTGGATACAGCTAATGATGCCGGGACTACTACTTGCTACCGGTCATATATTGTTAACCACTAAACATTTTTTCCTGTCTGAAAAAGGCAAAGCTCGTCTTGATGTTGAGTCTGCAGAAAGTAACCGTATGCTTGGTCTTTCCCTGCAAGGTCAAGGCCAGCTAGATATAGCATTTGAGAAGTTCCGTAAATTACCACTGGATAAATCCGCTCTTGATCTAATGTATAACCTGGCGCTAGATTATGAACGTAAGCGACAGTTCAATAAGGCCAAATCAGTTTACGATTACATGTCTGGATTTGACAGCAAGTTTCGAGATATCAAGCAGCGCTCTAGTCGTGCTCAGGCCCTTGAAGAGACAGTTATTTTTGGCGCTGGCAGTGGATCTTCACCGGGAGGTAACGTACTACTTGACGGCGGCGGTGTAGAGAAACCCATGCTCGGACGTTATGAAATTGATCGTGAACTGGGCAAAGGTGCCATGGGCGCCGTCTATCTGGGCAAAGATCCAAAAATCTCCCGTACTGTGGCAATTAAAACCATGGCACTCTCTCAGGAGTTTGAAGATGATGAACTGGCCGAAGTTAAAACACGCTTCTTCCGCGAAGCTGAAACTGCCGGTCGCCTCAATCATCCAAATATCGTTACCATTTTTGATGCTGGCGAAGAACACGACCTCGCCTATATTGCAATGGAATATCTTAAAGGCACTGATTTAAGAATATATATTAAACCCGATATGTTATTACCTATAGAACGGGTGCTTTCTATTATTCAACGCTCAGCTGACGCTATCGATTACGCCCACCAGAACAATGTTGTTCACCGTGACATCAAACCCGCCAATATAATGTGGGACCCGAAAACCAATGAATGCAAAATAACAGATTTTGGTATCGCCCGTATTACTGATTCCAGCAAAACTAAAACCGGTATGGTATTAGGCACCCCCTCTTACATGTCGCCAGAACAACTGGCCGGTAAAAAAGTCACTGGACAGTCTGACATCTTCTCCCTTGGTGTAATGCTGTTCCAGATGGTAACAGGTCAATTACCATTTACTGGCGACTCCATGGCTGCATTAATGTACAAAATTGCCAATGAAAAACACCCAAGTCCTGACACTATTAACCCTGACATTCCACGTTGCGTCACTGTCATCATAAATCGCGCCATGGAAAAAGATGTTGCAAAACGTTATAAACGTGGCAAACAGATGGTCGACGACATAAATAAATGCCTTCGAATCATGGCTGCAGAAGGTAAAGCCAAATGAGCCTTAAAGGAAAAATACTACTGCATGGTAAAACAGATACAGGTCTGGTTCGTGATCATAATGAAGACACTATAGCCTGTGATGAAAACATCGCATTAGCAATACTTGCTGATGGCATGGGCGGGCATCGCGGTGGAGAAATGGCAAGCGCGATTACAGTCAGCACCATACTCGAACTAATCACTGAAAATAGCAAAAAACTAAATGCCGGTGAAACCGATGAAGACACTGGTTACAGTGTAGAGAGTCTACTTGTACACCAGGCAGTTACCCTGGCAAATAAAAACGTACATGATTCATCAGAAGAACATGCGCAATATCGCGGCATGGGCACGACTGTTGTCGTGGTTCTATTTTATGACAACCGTTTCACCGTAGCTCACGTCGGTGACTCACGACTCTATCGTTTACGTGATGGTGAACTCGAACAAATAACACGTGATCATAGTTTGATGCAGGAATTGATCGATCGTGGTTTCTATACACCAGAGCAGGCTAGAAACTCATTAAATAAAAATCTTGTGACACGCGCCGTCGGTATTGATAACAATGTGCAGATCGATATACAGGAAGATGTCGCCATGGTTGATGATATTTATCTGCTGTGTTCAGACGGTGTTAACGACATGATTGAAGACCACCTGATCAAATCAGCAATAACTGAAAACATTAATGACTTAGAAAATGCAGCGACAGAAATTATTCGTCTGGCAAATCAACATGGTGGTAAAGACAACATATCAGCACTACTGGTTAAACCAATAAAACCATTCCCTGCTAAAAATAGCTTGTTTTCTCGTATTTTTGACATATTCTCTTAATACAGATACATATAATAAATAAAAATTCATACAAAATGTATTGCAAGGAATCACCATGGCTAAATTAGTGCTCAGCTTTAACGGCGACGTCGTAAAAGAATATGAACTCGATAAAGAGCTTTTAACCATCGGACGTAAATCAAATAACGATATACATATCGACGACCTTGCTGTCAGCAACACTCACGCAGAAATACTTACCATTCTCAATGATTCATTTATCGAAGATCTTGATAGCACAAATGGTACTTTTGTTAATGGCAATAAAATAACCAAACATGCATTGCATAATGGTGAAAGCATAATCATTGGTAAACACGAACTTAAATATATAGACGCCAGTGCTGAAAACGGCGAAAGTGATTTCGAAAAAACCATGATCATACGTCCGGATACTGAAGGCAAAACGGAAACACAGGAAGATGATAAAGACAGCGAAGAATCAATCGGTAAAATTGCTGCTGACCTTGCTTCTGCGAGTAGCGTGACCAGTGGACCCGGGCCTGCGAAACTTAAACTGGTCTCTGGCGCAAATGCCGGCAAAGAATTAAAACTCACAAAAATATTGACCACTCTAGGCAACCCTGGTGTGCAGGTCGCCGCAATTACACGCCGCCCTACAGGTTACTTCCTCATCGTCGTTGATGCGGGCAAAGACAAAAAAATGCCTCTGGTCAATGAAACCGAAATAGACAAGCAGCAGCAACTTACTGATGCAGACGTCATCGAAGTTGCCGGCGTTAAGATGAGCTTTAATCTGTTATAAAACAGACCAGGTCAGGTACTATGTCTGAATCAAAGATTACAATTTCAACATTGTAATCATTTTTCAAAAACGGCTATCGACTCAACATGTCCGGTATGCGGAAACATATTCATTATCCCCGCTTTTGTTAAGCGGTAACCCAATTCATGCACTAACACGCTAGCATCTCGTGCCAGTGTTGCAGGATGGCATGATACATAAACAATAATCTTTGCCTGCATTTTTTTCAGTGAGGGCAATATCGCAGCAGCACCGGAACGTGGCGGATCGAGTAAAATCTTGTCGTACTTTTGTTTCAACCACGGTGCTGTTAGTACTTCATCACTGTACAGATCAGCATAGATAAACTCAGCGTTTTCAATATTATTAAGCACGGCGTTATCTCTGGCTTTTTTAACCATGACCAACGACCCTTCAACACCTGTTACCTGCTTGCACTGCCCTGCCATTGCTAAAGAAAAATTACCTAGACCACTGAACAGATCCAGCACCACATCCGTTTTATTTAGATCGAGATACTCGATGGCATTTGAAACCATGCGTTTATTTATTTCTGGATTCACCTGGGTAAAGTCAGATGGTTGAAATTCAATTTTCAGTTCGCCCATACGGGTAGGCAACTGGTAGTAAAGTGGCTCAACCTGCTGTGGATACAGCAGTTCAAGATCATCCGGTTTACCCGCCTGTAGATAACAGACTAGAGATTTTTGTTTGCAAAAATCAGTCAATATTTGCCGGTCAGAATCCGACAAAACTTCCAGATGACGAAACACCAGCACAGTCTGGTTATCACCTACTGCAACTTCAATCTGCGGAATAGTTCTTTTTTCTTCGAGTTGACTAATGCACTGTGCAAGTTCATCAATTATCTCACCCACCGAAGGATGCAATACTTCACATCGTTCAGTATCGGTTATAAAGGAAGAATTACGTTCACGAAAGCCGACCAGCACTTTTTCTTTTTTATGCACATAACGCACACCAAGCCTTGCCTTATGACGATAACCATACTCAGGCCCCAGGAGTGGCGCCAGGACCTCATCAGGTACTACTTCATTATGTTTTAACTGTTCAAGAAACATCGCCTGCTTGAGATCAATCTGTGCTGCAGAAGACATATGCTGCAAACTGCAACCGCCACACATTTCAAATGCGATACACTTTGGTTCAACACGTAAATCCGATGACTGTAAAATCTCAACTGCACGACCTTCAGCAATGTTTTTAGTTACGCGGGTATACTTAAACAGTACCCGCTCACCAACGAGTGCCTGGTCAATAAAAATGATTCGATCATCAACATGGGCGATGCCCCTGCCTTCATTAGACATCGCTGTAATTTCGACTTCAACGCTTTCTTCTGGCAGACGAGATTTCCCTCGTCTTGTTCTTTTTCGTGACATATAAAGTACTGTACTTGACTATAACTGATGAAAAATATTGTTTAAGCTGGAAATACGCCCGTGGACAGATAACGATCACCGCGATCACAAACAATAGATACGATAACCGCATTTTCGACCTGCTCACTGAGTTTTAACGCTGCCGCTACTGCGCCGCCAGAAGACACACCACAGAATATTCCTTCTTTAGACGCCAGCAACCGGGTTGTCTCTTCTGCATCCTGCTGACTGATGTCCAGAGTGAGATCAATGTTTGCCGCATCAAAAATTCCAGGTAGATACGCCTCAGGCCAGCGGCGTATGCCAGGAATGCGTGAACCTTCTTCCGGTTGTACGCCAACAATCTGAATACCCGGATTTTTTTCTTTAAGAAAACGCGATGTCCCCATGATCGTGCCCGTTGTACCCATAGCGCTCACAAAATGGGTGATCTCTCCATGTGTCTGCTGCCAGATTTCAGGCCCCGTGCCGATATAATGAGCTTCTGGATTGTCTGGATTATTAAACTGATCCAGCACGATGCCTTTACCCTCAGCCTGCATCTGCAGCGCTAGATCTCGCGCACCCTCCATGCTCTGTTGCTGCGTTACAGAGATAAGTTCTGCGCCATAAGCTTTCATCGCAGCGCGGCGCTCCTCGCTCATATTATCAGGCATGATCAATATCAGGCGATAGCCCATGACTGCTGCAGCCATTGCGAGTGCAATTCCCGTATTACCGCTTGTTGCTTCTATTAATGTATCACCAGGTTTGATATCACCGCGTTGTTGCGCCTGCGTAATCATATTTAAGGCAGGACGGTCTTTTACTGAACCCGCAGGATTATTACCTTCCAGCTTAAGCAGGATAATATTAGAGCTATTTGAGTTCAAACGTTGCAGACGAATAAGCGGGGTATTACCGATTGTATCCGCCAGGGTTAAAAACTTTGTTTCATTCATAATTTTGCTATAATTTTTGTCATCAGATAAAACAGTTATGTTACTGTAAAGTATTGACCTATATTACATTAATATCCTACTTACCACTTTAGATAAATAAGAATATTGTGAAATTTAAAACAGACGCCTGGACATCAGCGACCAAAAAGTTCATGGGAAGCACGATAAAGCGACTCGGCATAAGCAAACAAATCCTCGTTATTGCTATTTTCCCTGCACTTGCAGTTGCTACCATCCTGTCCACTTACTACATCTGGGGACAGTTCGATTACATTTCTGAATCACTTAACAAAAATGGAAAACTCATCGTAAAACAGTTGGTGCCAGCTGCAGAGTATGCAATATATTCTGGCAATATCGAACTCGTTAAACCATTAGTGGATACTATAGTCAAAAATCACCCAGTGCTACGCGTACAGATCATGGATGAGTACAACGATAGCATTCTGGATATAACGAACCTTGAAAAACCAACTGACGAAACAAACTCAATATTTCAAAAGTTATTTGAAAACAAAAAACAATTCATATTTAGCGAATCCATTCTTGCAAAACAGATGTCTGTATATGATCAAGAATCAAGAGTAGCTTTAACCAACAACGATCAGATTGGCAAGGTGGTAATAACTATCACAAACCAACATGCCATCGAAGAAAAGATTGAACAAGTAGTACACGGTATCTTAATTACCACACTAGTTCTTCTTCTAAGCACACTTGTTATTGTTCGTGTGAGCAAAATCATTACGCAACCAATAAAATCACTGACACGAACAGTAAGAAATATTTCTAGTGGCGATCTCGATTCGCATGTAGATATAACTTCAGCAGGTGAATTAGGCATTCTAGAGTCATGCATCAATCAGATGAGACACTCGCTAAAAGAATCGCAAACTGACCTCGAAATACAACTTAACGTTTTCACCGATGAGTTACAGCAGACACTAGAGGAACTAGAAATAAGAAACGCTGAACTAGATATAACACGATCAAAAGCCATCTATGCCAATAATGCGAAATCCGAATTTCTGGCAAATATGAGTCATGAAATAAGAACACCGTTAAGTGGCATTATCGGTTTCACTGAACTACTTCGGGACACAAATCTTTCAGGGCAACAAAAAGACTACGCGCATACCATTCAAAAATCAGCAAAAACCCTGTTAGAGATCATAAACAACATACTTGATCTATCTAAAATAGAATCCGGTAAAACAGAAATCACAAAGAGTGAATTCAATCTTATTGATCTCATAGAAGACATTATCAACTTATTAACACCAACCGCTCTAGATAAAAACGTCGAGCTGCTTTATTGCGTTGAAAAGAACGTTGCCACTATCGTGCATTCCGATCATTTTCGGATCCACCAAATACTCATAAATTTAATCAGTAACGCAATAAAATTCACAGACAAGGGTTATGTTTATTTACAGGTAAAGGCAGGCGATATAAAAAACGCTGAGACCAGTGTTATGTTTAGCGTCTCTGATACGGGTATTGGTTTGAATGACACCAACAAGAAAAAATTATTCAACGCTTTTACCCAGGCCGACACGAGTATTACGCGTCGATTTGGCGGCACAGGATTAGGGCTAGTAATCTCCAAAAAGCTCACCACGATGATGAAAGGTGAAATCGGTTTTGATAGTACAGAAGGTAAAGGTTCGACATTCTGGTTCTGTATTCCAGTAACACCGATACCCGAAGAGTATACCCAACCCGAGTTAGCAAATAAAAGGATCGCATTTATTAGCAGCCACCTTATCGCCAAACAGTCTTTTAAAACACTCTTTGACAACCAGCACTGCCAGGTAAGCGAGCACACACTTGAGGACCTAAACAACCTTACGGAGATTGAACAGAACAATGATATTTCTATTGTCTTTCTCAGTCGTAATGAAATAGACAACAGTTCTATATTTGCAAAAATAAAAAATCTTGTTTTTACAAAACCTTCATTATTAATAGCGAGTACACGTTCACATTCAGAACTAAGAAATATACAACAACATGTTTTTTATAGCGCATGTTTCACCTCAGAAAAGACTGAGCGTATAAAACAAAAAATGATTAATGCCATTAACAATAAATTGCATTATCTGGAAGCTGAAGATACAGGCACCAGTGTTTCCAGCTCTCTCGACTGGAGCAACATTAATATAATGGTGGTTGATGACAACGAGACCAACTTACGCCTTGCAGAAATATTATTAAACAAAAACAATGCACGGGTAACAACCGCAATATCTGGAGCACAGGCTCTTGAATATGCCAGCATGAATTCATTTGATATTATATTTATGGATTTACACATGCCCGATTTAGATGGTTATGAGACCACACAAAAAATTCGTGAGATCACTCCTGGTAAACAATCCGTTATTATCGCACTCACTGCAAATGCACTGCCTCAGGAAAAAGAAAAAGCCGTTCAATCGGGGATGAATGGTATCTTAATAAAACCTGTTAGTTCAGCAATGCTGCAGAAGGTCATCAGTCAATGGGTATATAAAGAACCGATTAAAACGTCTGCAACTAATTCTATCAATGCAGAAAACGCCTTTAATAAAAACAATAATAATGACACCACAGTGTTTTCAATCGAATTAGCAAAAGAATTTACTGGCAACAATGAAGAACTCGCCTATGAATTATTCAACATGCTGTGCGGCGAACTGGATGAATATAAAGAAGCAATTTCAGTCGCAGTTAAAAACAACGACTTAATTTCTCTACATGAGCTAGCTCATAAAATACATGGTGCAGGCCGCTGCTGCGGAACTACGGAATTAAAACAAGTAAGTAGTCACATTGAAAACTTAATCAATCAAAACATTGACTTCGATATCAAAAAAGAAACCTCACTATTATTACTTGCAATACAGAACATTGCTGATTACAAAATAAATAACGACATTTAATTTTTCTGGATAAAGAACTTTCCAGGGCGCCGCCTAATCCGCTCCTGCTCGACTGACAGCATTGATAACCGTCATTCTTCTCTACCCTCTAGCTTCACGCATTAATTTTTTATACTCGCGCACAGTATTATCGAGTCCTAAAAAAACACTATCAGCAATAATTGCATGGCCAATGTTCAGTTCTCTGATAATTTGTAAACAGGCTATGTCACGAATATTTTTCCTATTCAGACCATGACCGGCATTCACCTGCAATCCGATGTTATCTGCATGCTCACAGGCAACACTAATCTCATTAAGTAATTGCTGCTGACTAACTTTGCTTATCGCATCCGCATAATGACCGGTATGAATTTCGATAACGGGCGCACCCGTTCGCTTAGCCGCATCGATCTGTTTCAAATCTGCATCGATGAATAACGAAACTTTTATTCCTGCATCAGCCAGTTTTTCGCAAGCATCCGTAATCGATGTTTCGTTTCGAATAACATCAAGGCCGCCTTCAGTTGTGAGTTCCTCACGTTTTTCTGGAACCAGGCAACAATCTTCAGGTCTTACATCACAGGCGATCGCTATCATTTCATCAGTAACGGCCATTTCAAGGTTCATGCGTGTCAGCATCTGCTGCTTTAGCAAATAGACATCCCTGTCCTGAATGTGACGTCTATCTTCACGTAAGTGCAGCGTAATACTATCAGCACCCGCCTGCTCAACTTGTAAAGCGGCAAATACAGGATCGGGATATCTAGTTCCTCTCGCCTGCCTCAGAGTTGCGACGTGATCAATATTTACACCTAAGAGTAATTCACTGGCTTTCACTTATTTTCTGCTCCTGATTTTCGATGTTTTCTTTATAAAGATATTCATATATATAAGTTTTGCATAAATCTCACCCAGAAAACACTTAACAAGAGAAATAACTCCTTTAAGCCAACTAGATCCAGGACGGAAAACATATGAAATTTATCTCGATCGCATCATACACTTTCGCAATAACCCACCTGAGAATCATGTAACAAAAAATCTCTCCCGGGCTGAAGTTTATTTAAACCAACACCTGCTAATAAAAATAAAGCGTGGTTAGTTTTTATTTATCCAGCATCGCAAGCATCCCTGCTTCGTCGATCACCTGCACTCCCAGTTTTTCTGCCCTGGTTAACTTAGACCCTGCTTTATCACCGGCAAGTAAATAATCTGTTTTTGCCGACACACTGCCCGACACTTTAGCACCTGCTGCAAGCAATTTATCTTTTGCCTCATCACGCGACAAGTTTGGCAGTGTCCCAGTTATCACTATCGTTTTCCCTGAAAACGCCGTTTTTTCCAAAACTTCAGATTCAGATTGTTTAACGTTTTGTATTTCAATGCCAGCATCCAATAGTTGGTTAATGACATCAAGGTTATGTGCTTGTTGAAAAAAATGAACAATATGTTGTGCAACAACAGGACCAATATCCTGCACTTCTATCAACTGTTCATAGCTAGCACCTTGTATTCCTGCCAGAGTTTTAAATTCGTTAGCAAGATTTCTCGCTGTGGTTTCACCAACTTCTCGAATACCTAGAGCATAGATAAATCGTGAAAGCTTAGGTTGTTTGCTAACAGCTAAAGCATTCACCAAATTTATCGCCGACTTCTCTCCCATACGCTCTAGTGCCGACAGATCTTTAATCGTTAATTGATATAGATCTGCCGCTGAACCGATTAGATTTTCATCGACCAGTTGCTCGACAAGTTTATCGCCAAGCCCATCGATATCCATCGCTTTGCGTGACGCAAAATGTTTGATCGCCTCTGCTCGTTGTGCACTGCAAAATAAGCCACCCGTGCAACGCGCAATCGCCTCGCCTTCAATTTGTTCAACGTCAGATTCACACACCGGACATTTGGTTGGCATCTGTATTTCTGCTAATAGCTTCTTTCTGGAACCCGGTACAACTCGAGCCACTTCTGGAATCACATCACCAGCACGACGGACAATAACCTGATCACCCACCCGTACGTCTTTGCGGCGAATTTCGCTCATATTATGCAAGGTAGCATTACTCACTGTGACACCACCCACAAACACCGGTTCGAGGCGAGCCACTGGTGTGATAGCACCGGTCCGACCTACCTGAAAGTCCACCGCTATGATTTTGCTGATCTCTTCCTGAGCAGGAAACTTATGCGCGATTGCCCAGCGTGGTGCCCGTGCAACAAAACCAAGCCTACGCTGTAATTCAATCGCGTTTACCTTATAGACAATGCCGTCTATGTCATACGGTAACTCATCGCGTTTATTTAAGATGCCCTCATAATATGCGACACATGCGTCTACACCGAGAACACGTTTTATTTCGTTACATACTGGCAAACCAAAATCTTTTAACTGCTGCAGAATTTCATAATGCGTGTCGGCCATCACGCCACCTTCTACCACTCCAACAGCATAACAATATAAATTCAACGGGCGTTTTGCCGTTACCGTCGGATCTAACTGGCGCAGACTTCCTGCTGCAGCATTGCGCGGGTTAGCAAACTCCTTTTCTTCATTTTCTCTCGCCTGTTGATTTAATTTTTCAAAACCCGCTTTAGGCATAAAAACTTCACCACGAACTTCTAATACCTGTGGATAGTTTCCACCTAACAGTCGTAGAGGCACACTCTGCATGGTACGGATATTTTGCGTTACGTTCTCACCGGTAGAGCCATCACCACGCGTTGCAGCATAGATCAGTTCGCCCTTTTCATAACGTATACTGATCGCCAGCCCATCTAGTTTTGGCTCAGCAACATATTCAATTGCATCTTCACTGTTTAATCGACTCTGTATACGCTGATTGAATGCCAGCACGTCATCATCACTAAAAACATTATCCAGTGACAACATCGGCATCTGGTGCTGTATTTGATCAAACGAGGTTAGTGGTGTTGAACCGACCCGCTGCGTGGGTGAATCAGACGTTATCAATTCTGGATTTTCATCTTCCAGCGCAATAAGTTGTTTGTGCAAACGATCATATTCGGCATCAGGTATATCCGGATCATCTAACACATAATATCTATAGGAATGATATCGAAGCTGTTCACGTAAGCTTTCTATTTGTTTATTGATAGAAGTAGGCATTTATTTTGTATTTATTATTAATTACCGAGACCAAAAAAAGTAATATCCAACTCTGTGTAAAGACTTGTCCTCACACTCTATTTTTTATTCGCAGATATCTGCTTTCACAATGATGAGAGTGTTTTCAGGTTTCGCCGGACAGCTCAGGTAAAACATTTGCGGATGCCCGACTAATAAACTCACTTACCTGTGTGCGATAATTTTCGGCATCTTGCTCGGTTAATGTCTTGAGTTTGTGACTACATAGTCGTGCGCCCAACAAACCGGCTAACTGGTAGCTGCGTTGCAACATCTCTGTTAGATCATCGAGAGGATCGCCTGCTTCGAGCTGCATGAAAATAGTTAAACCAGACGTTTTTAGATCGTGGATGGTATCGGCATCAAAAGAGCCGGGTTCGAGCATATTGGCAAGACTAAAGACACTGCGTCCCTCAGGTTTAAAATGAAATATGTTCATATCACCGAAGCTCAAACCCATCGCCTGTGCAGCACTGTTAATCTGCGAGCCAACTAACTCTTCATCTGCTTTTGGCAGGATGTATAAAACAATAATATCGGAAGGTTGTTTGGTTGATTTATCTGTGTCGCTCTCGGTAGCTTCATTATCAATAACGTTATCGTCGACAGGGTTACGATAATCATCTTCCAGAAAGTTATCTTTGAATGCGTTAATCGGTGCAACATCATCTATATCTGAATCTTCACTGCTAACAATCCGGACGGCACCAACGCCCTCATCCACATCATCTAGATTACTTGCAGAAAATTCCGGCAAGTCATCTTCCAGCTCATCAACCGTTGAATGATTACGTCGACGTCGGCTGCGACCAAGAACATATATCACCAATACAAATACTATACCGGCAGCAAGCAATATCCATCGCAATGATTCCACGGACTATGCTCCTACACCCGCCATGGTTGCAGCTTCGGCAACATCGACAGATACCAGGCGAGAGACTCCTGATTCACGCATGGTGACACCACTTAAGTGTTCAGACATTTCCATCGTGGTCTTATTATGTGTAATAAAAATAAACTGCACGCGTGATGACATTTCTTTAACCAGCTGACAGAAACGACCAACATTGGCTTCATCCAATGGCGCATCAACCTCATCAAGCATACAGAATGGTGCAGGATTTAATTCGAATATAGCGAACACCAGTGCCACTGCCGTTAATGCTTTTTCACCACCCGACATCAGATGAATATTTGAAATACGCTTACCCGGCGGTCTTGCCATGATAGTCACACCTGTACTCAACAGATCATCACCGGTCATTTCAAGGTATGCTATACCACCACCGAATAGACGCGGGAACATATCTTTAATACGCGAGTTAACGTGGTCGAATGTTTCCTTAAATCGGTGACGTGTTTCTTTATCAATCTTGGCGATAGCCTGCTCTAAGATATCCAGAGCCGCAGTTACATCCTTATCCTGGCCATCTAAATATTCTTTACGTTGTAACTGTTCTTTATATTCGTCAATGGCGGCAAGGTTGATCGGTCCAAGACGTGTAATTTTTGCTGCAACCTCAGCCAGTTTCGTTTCCCACAGTTTGCTACTGGCAAGATCATCATCTGATTCTTTATGACTAAGCGCTTCGAGAACAGCTTCTAACTCAAACCCTGTTTCAGCTAATTGCTCCAGCATGGTTTTACTACGCACCCGCGTTTCCTGACTGTCGAGGCGTAATTTCTCCAGTTGCCCGCGAACTGTTTGTGAACGTAGTTCAGATTCACCCCGTTGTTGTTCCAACACCCGTAATGTCTGCGTGATGTCTTCAACCTTACGTCGCGCTTCAGATAAAGCTTCTTCTGACCGCAGGCGCTGCTCTAATAAGGTTTTAAGTTCACCTTCTAATAGTTCGGTTGGTTGCGTTGATTGCGATAGTAATGTCTCGAGTTCCTGCTTGCGTTGTAACTGGACAGTCTGTGCCTGCTCCATACGTTGAATGTTATGCTGCAGACCACTTAAGCGTGTTTTCGAACCTTCAACCCGAATGGCTAGTTGGTGCGCCTGCTCACGATGTTGCTGTAAATTTGTTCGATGTTGCTGAAGCTGCTCCTGCAGGCTATCACGCTGCCCCTGCAATTCTTTTCTATCCGCTTCCATTTTCTCCGCATTTTCTAGAGCTGCATTGCGATTTTTTGTCGCAGCTTCAATACCAGCGTCATAACTGGCTATTAATTTTTGCGTTTCGTCCAGTTCGGCATCGAGGTCTTTACCGCGATTGGTAATATGTTCATGCCGTGATTCACGTGCAGTAATCTGTGCTTTTATTTCGTTCAAACGTGAATGAATGGTATTTAATGAGACCTGAATCTCTTCACGTTGCTGCTCATTGACCTGTAAGGTGCCACGTAAATCACTCAATTCAGCAGTTACCTTTTCAGCTTTCGCCTCATGCTCAGTTAACGCCTGCTGTAATTCACGAATACTGCTTTCACGTGCCAACACACCTTTATTAGTATCCGTTTCACGACTGACACGTATCCAGTTCGAACCTAACCAGATACCGCCTTTAGTAATAATACTTTCAACAGGTGACAATGAATGACGCATTTTTAAAGCGTCATCTAATGTTTCCGTACAATAGATGCCATGCAAAAACTGCCCCAGTTCTACTGTAGACGAAACATTATTCATTAACATCTGAGCTGAAACATCCATCGAAGAGCTCGATTTCGTTGTTTCAATCAACGAGATATTACTGTCTTGCAGTAAATTTAGTGCCGAAGAATATTGATCAATGTCATCGACACAGACTGCTTCCAAGGTATCGCCAAGTACCGTTTCGACCGCCAGTTCCCAGCCACTTTGCACATCCAGTGTTTCTGCAAAACGAGCATTATTATTAATGCCACTTTTTTCCAGCCATTGCTGTGCCGCTTTATCTGTTTTACCTAATGCTGCTTCCTGTAGCGCTTCCATCGAAGACAAACTGCCCTGACACTGGTGGATACCGCGGCGGACATCGGCCGACTGTTGTTCCGCAACTACAATGTGTTCACGTGTACTTCTTATAGTCGCGATAGCCTGGCTTAACTGTTGCTCATGCTCTTCCTTTTCAGTAGTCGATTTAGTTAGCAGTGTTTGTAAATCCGAGATCTGTTCTTCCAGGTTTTCGCCTCGCAAGGCCTGTTTCTCTACATCAATCTTTTGTAACCGCTGCTTCTGCTGTACAACGTTATGTTCCAGCTGCTCCATTTTAGAACGTTCGATCTGTGCCTTCTGACTTTCGGCAGAATAACGCTGATTGATCTCGTCCCATACCTGTTGCCAGTGCTGCATCGCCTGTTCGGCCTGCTGGAATTGTTCGGTACTTTCCTTTTCCTGTGTTTTCAGGTCATCCAGCTTAGGTTCTTCTTCAAGCAGGTTTTGTTGAAATTCTTCGATATCCTGTTTATCAGAATGAATTGCCTGGCTCGCATCGGCCAGTGCAATATCGATCTGCTCCAGATCAGTCTGCTGGCGTTGCTGCAAATCCTGCTGATGTTTTATATTCTGTTCTTTAGCAGAAATATCAGCACCCAGACGATAATATTCAGCCTGTACATTATTTAAAATATCATTTGAGTCAGTGCTTTGCTGACGATGAGACTCAATTTTTGATTCCGTAGAACGCTGCTCTGCAATAACTTGCTCGAGTGATGTTTCGATGCGTTGAATTTCTTTGTCACGAGTATCAAGCTCAATTTTCAGTTCGCGCCAATGCAATGTCAGCTGTTCAGCTTTAAGCTCACGTTCCTGCTGTTTATATTCTTTATAACGCTCGGCACTATGGCTCTGGCGTTGTAATCGAGCAAGTTGTTTGTCGATCTCTTCACGCAGGTCAGACAGTCGGTCAAGGTTCTCGCGAGTATGGCGGATCCTGGTTTCTGTCTCACGACGACGTTCTTTGTATTTGGAAATACCCGCCGCTTCTTCAAGGAAATTACGCAGTTCTTCTGGTTTCGCTTCGATCAAACGAGAGATCATGCCCTGCTCGATAATGGCATAACTTCGTGGCCCCAGACCGGTTCCCAGAAATAGATCAGCAACATCACGTTTGCGGCAACGGGTACCATTCAAACTGTACTTTGACTGGCCATCACGAGTTACCTGCCTTTTGACAGAGATTTCAGCATAATTAGCATATTGACCGCCTAATTTGCCTTCACTATTATCAAAGATCAGTTCAACCATCGCTATATCGATCGGTTTTCTTGCTGAAGAGCCGTTAAAAATAACATCATCCATGGACGCGCCACGCAGATGTTTAGCGGATGACTCGCCCATTACCCAGCGAACCGCATCAATGGTATTGGATTTTCCGCAGCCATTTGGACCGACGATACCGGTCAGGTTACTGGGGAAATTGATTGTGGTTGCATCGACGAAGGACTTAAAACCAGCGAGCTTAATCTTGCTTAAACGCATTATTTTTTATAATTCAGTTAGGGTTCTTTTCATAGGATGTGGCGTAGTTTACATGAGTGCCAGTGGTTTTTAAGGGTGAAATGCGCATCTTTTTCAATAAACTTTCACCACACTTAGCACTGCTTTAACTAGCGAATGTAAGCTGCTGAATTCATTACAACAGGAACATCACACTTCATTAATATTACCGTTCAATAATATAATATTGCTGCTTTTTTTCTGTATAATGCCGGCTTATTTGCGTCGAGATAAATCATGGCAACCAAACCTTCTAAAGAACTGGAAATTTTTGACAATCCAACGCCCGAACGTGATTACACTATCCGCATTCGATTACCTGAATTTACCTGCTTATGCCCAAAAACCGGACAGCCGGATTTCGCCACGCTAGATCTGGAATACGTACCAGAAAAGAGCTGCATAGAGCTCAAATCGCTGAAGATGTACATCTGGTCATTTCGTGATGAAGGCGCTTTTCATGAAGCCGTTACCAATGAAATCCTGTCTGACCTGGCCAAAGCCTGTGATCCCCGCTTTATGCGCCTGACTGCAGAATTCAACGTTCGTGGTGGCGTTTACACCAGCGTAGTTGCAGAACATAAAGATCCCGCATGGACCGCTCCAGCGGTTATTACCTTACCGTAAAGCCAGCTTTTTGTGAGCACAGAAGCCTATCTAGGTATTGATATCGGCACCTCTGGTATCCGTGGCTGCTGCATCAATGATAATGCAGATGAGATAATCAACGTTCAGCTGGCTTTCGATAGTAATCCGCCAGATGGCGGGCGAAACGAACAGGATCCAAATATCTGGCTACAGCAGCTTGATTATTTAATCATTGAGATAACCCGACAGCTACATCAGCTGGCAACCCGGTATCATATCAAGGCAATTGCCATTGACGGCACATCCAGTACATTGATCGCCTGCAAAAGAGACGGCACAGCACTGTCACCCGCGTTAATGTACAACGACCAGCAAAGCCAGAAACAAGCTGAAATAATTAGTCGTTTTGCCCCCGCTGAAACTGCCGTACACGGTGCCACTTCTTCACTGGCTAAAGCCCTTTTCCTACTGGAAAAAAACCCGGAAACAGAAATTTTCTGTCACCAGGCTGACTGGCTGGCTGCATCTCTCACCGGACACTACGGTATTAGTGATGAAAACAATTGTTTGAAGCTGGGTTACGACAGTGTGAATCAAGTCTGGCCAGACTGGTTACAAAATAATACAGAGAATATAGTTTTACCCGAAAAACTATTACCACAGGTTGTTGCACCCGGCGCACCTATTGGAAATGTAAAACCTGCTTTAATTGAAAAATATCAGTTGGCAGAAGACTGCGTCGTAATAGCTGGCACGACAGACAGTAATGCGGCTGTACTGGCAACCGGTGCTAACCAGATAGGCGATGCCGTCACTTCGTTAGGTAGTACACTGGTTATTAAACTTTTTTCAGACAAACCCATTTTCGAACCAAAATACGGTATTTATAGTCACCGCCTGAACAATCACTGGTTAGTCGGTGGCGCATCAAATTCTGGTGGTAATATTCTATTACAACATTTCACACAGACACAGCTTAACGACATGACAGCACAGCTCAAACCAGATCAACCAACCGGGTTAAATTATTACCCTCTGCCGGCCACAGGTGAACGCTTTCCCATCAATGATTGCAACAAACAAAGTAAGATAGAACCTCGACCAGTATCTGATGTGGAATTTTTTCAGGGTCTGTTAGAGGGTATTGCCAATATTGAAGCTGAAGGTTATAAAAAGCTAGAAGCACTCGGCGCAGCTTCGCCAAAAAGAATTTTTACCACCGGCGGTGGCAATAAAAATCCCGCATGGAAACAAATACGTGAGCGTGCAACAGGAATAGATATACTATCCGCAGCTCACAGTGACGCTTGTTATGGTAGCGCAAAACTTGCAAAACAAAGTTTTTTTAAAGCAGTGAATAACTAATAGTTAAGAGTTAATAGTTAAAAACACAAACTTAGAAAAAACCGGATGATTTAATTAAAGATAAGAATTAATATTCACTATTCACTGATATATAACTATGCTCTCATTTATCAAAGGCTTTTTAGATTGCTTCAGCGGTTTCGGGTTATTACTTAAACCCGGTATCAAACGTTTTGTACTTATACCATTTGTTATAAACCTTGGCCTGTTTTCACTGGCAACAAAACTACTAAGTGACCAACTAGACAGCTGGTTAGAACAACTATTACCTGGCTGGTTAAGCTGGCTGGAATGGTTGATCTGGCCATTATTTGCGATCACCATGTTTCTTATCGTATTTTACACTTTCACAATAATTGCCAACCTGATAGCTGCACCTTTTAACAGTTTACTGTCGGCAAGAATCGAAGCTATGCTTACTGGCCAAAAACCAGAAGACATTAACTCTGATGGTTTTATAAAACTAACTGTACGAACAATAAAATCAGAAGTCCAAAAGATTCTATACGCCATCAAATGGTTTGTACCACTCATTATAATCACCCTGATTCCAGCGATTAATATTGTTGCGCCCTTCCTCTGGATTCTATTTGCAGTCTGGTTTTTCGCACTGGAATACAACGATTACCCACTGGCAAATCGTGGGCAGTTCTTCGAAGAAGTTAAATCGTACAACAGAAAAAATCGAATGCGCTCACTCGGTCTTGGCAGCGCTGTATTTATTTTAACCAGTATCCCGGTGGTTAATTTTTTTGCTATGCCGATAGCGGTTGCCGGTGCCACAAAATTAACGACTAAAGTCAATAATAATTCTGGGACGGTGTAAACCAATGGAAAATAGGATCACAGAATTAGAAATTCGTTTAACCCATCTGGAAGATACTATCGAAGTGTTAAACAAAACTATCATCAGACAACATAGTGATATTGATCTACTGCAATTACAGGTTTCAATACTTGAGAAAAAAATAAAAGCATCACAGTCATCCCCTATTGCACATGAAAGTGAAGAAACACCTCCGCCACATTATTAACGATGTTATGTCTGATATCGGCCAAAAGCAGATGATTAAAATTGGTTTATATAATTGATAACCGCATCTTACTTAAAGTACAATTAAACGAATAAATAAAATTAATTATTTAAAGGAGAAATCTATGAACACCTCTGTTCGTTTAGCTCTATTTAGCCTAATTATTTTCTCTCCTTTAACGTTTGCTCAATATTTTGAGTACGACCCTGACAACCCAGGTGAATATGCACCCTTACGCGAGGGAGAAAAGGCGATAAAGCCTACCTTGCACCTCTGACCGTGGATGATAAACGTAAATAGATCGCTGACAATATAAGATTTGTTGTCACAAAATCAGTTAACTAATCATGGAACTGAAAATGCCAAAGCTTACAAAATCACAATATCAACGCTTTAAACTTATCACCGCTGTCCTCACGGTTGGCATCATCAGTCTGGTTCAACCCGGCTGTGATTGCTCTTCATCTAACGGCGACACATCAGCACCAACAGCAGTAACAGCTACATCACCTTTAAGTAATAGCACCACGTCACTGGTAACGACAGATGTTCACGCTGTGTTTCGTGATGAGATGGATGGCGCAACGGTTGAAAGCGCATTCACACTGACAGTGAACAGCAACCTGGTATCTGCTACTGTAAAATATGACGAAACGACACAAACAGCAACTCTGACACCCGCTGCCGATCTCCTATCCGACGCAGAATACCGTGCCACTATCGCTTCGAGTGTAAAAGACATCAATGGCAACTCACCATTGACCAGCGACTACATCTGGACATTCACAACCAGCCCGGCAATGCAGCTGGTTTCAAAAAACCTCAATGGTGTCACCAGTAACGACCTCACCCAGAACGCAGATATCGATGCAACCGGCCGCTATGTCGTATTTGAATCTGAGTCCAACATACTCGTAAATACCTCCACCACACTTAACCGCTCACACATCTATCGAAAAGATACTGTTACCGGCGAAGTATTACTGGTAAGCAGTGATAAAAGCGGACTGGTTGAAGCGAATAACCATGCCTACAATCCGAGCATAAGCAGCAATGGGCGTTATGTCGTATTCCAGTCAATCGCAAACAACCTCGACGGCAATACCAATGGCAACCAGCAGATCTACCTGAAAGACCTAGATACTAACGATATTGTCATTGCCAGCCGCAACATCAGCGGTGTTCCTGATAATGGTATATCAGGTGCCAGCAATGCCAACGTCAGTGATGATGGGCGCTACGTCATGTTTCAAACGAATGATGCTGCCATGTCAGCGCTCAATAGCGGTAACGTTCAGATATATATGAAAGACTTAAGTGCTGGCACCGTCGAAATGATCAGCAGAACGAACGCTGGTGCAGCAGGCAATGCACCGAGTAACAACCCCGATATGAACACAGACGGCGCGCATATTGTTTTCGAGTCGATGGCGACAAACCTGACCTCATCGACCAGCCAGAATCATATCTATTATGTCGACAGAAGCGTGGTGCATAACGTCGAACAGATAAGCGTTACCTCGATTGGTACTGATGCAAATGCAGACAGTTTCAATCCGTCAGTATCGGATGATGGATCGACCATCGTGTTTGACAGCACTGCGACCAACCTAGACGAATTAGACAATAACGGCGTATCTGACATTTACCTGCGCCATCGTCCGTCCACATTCACCAAGATGATCAGTGCTAATCCAAACACTTCTGCAAGTGGCAACGCTGCCAGCAGCAACGCGCATATCAGCGGCAACGGAGACTACGTTGTCTTTGAATCCCGGGCATCCGATCTTGCCAGTGGTAGCGCTTTGAATATCACTGGTATCTATGTACGCAACCTGTCAGCCTGGCCGGAGATAGTTATTAATAAACTGGACATTCCAGCATCGACTCGTGACTCAAATGGACCCGCAATAAGTACTGATGGCCGATATGTCAGTTTTGATTCTGTCGAATCCTTTACAGTTGATGATACCGACACCCTGAGAGATATTTTTCGGGCACATAACAGCACACGTCCATAATACCTTTTGAAATCAATAAATAAAAAAGCCCGGTTGAACCGGGCTTTTTTATAAGTGTAAGCATCGCACTATGGTTGTGACACCGTAACACTTAAAGTGTCTGTTTTACCTGTTTCTGGGTCCTTCGCTTTGAGCGTAGCGATACCTGCCGCCACGTCCATTGGGTAAATTATTTCTAGTACTGGGTTTGATGATTGAACGACCGCGTGAGATGTTAGAATTTGAAACACCGGCAGAACGTTTTAATACATGTGTTGCATTGACCAATTGAAGTCACAATCAAAAGCTGACATTAGGTTAATTTTACTGAAGGTGTGATTTTAACTAAAGAAGTTTTCTTATTAATTATTTAATAATCTCGCGTCCAACCTCATCCAGCTGCATCGCAAAAAGAGCGATAAAAGCCGCATAAACAACACAGTTAGCTATTACCAGTGCAGCATGAGTTTTTTGGTTATCAGTAAGTCGCAATACTATTGAGATAAGTAACCAGACAGCTATCAGTGGCACGGTCGGCGCGAATGGATGACCGAAGGCTGGCCAGATGAAAATTGCCCACAGCCAGAAAATGATCAAAATAGAAAAAAAAGTCTTTCGGAAATTATAATATTCTGTACGTAGGTCGATTGATCTATCTTTAATATCTGGAATCATCAGACTGGTGCCTAGATAAAGCAATGTGGGCCCGATCAGCAGGTATAAAAAACTTAAGAAGTTGATATTATCGATAGATGATTTCACTCCAAGGATTGACCACCATAAAAGCAAATGTGTAAACAACTGAAAAACAGCCAGTAGTGTATAGACCCAGTAATGCTGGATATTTAGTGTTGAATTATTTTTTAAATATTCGGCAAAACTGCCAACCAGGCGAACAATTCCAAGACCATTGATAACGGCTGCCAGCGCTATTACTAATGGCCAGATATCTTTTATTGATTCCATAGATAATATGAGTTGTTGTGATAACGTGTTAGAAGGCCCTTACACGATTTATAATAAATAAAGGGGTCGGTGTCAAATGATAATCATATAGAAATATACAATTCTTGTTTGACACCAATCCCTTTGATTCCCAATTTACCCAACACATGCGGTTATATCGGTTTTTCGATTCCTGGATAAGTTACTTTTTCGGAAAATCCTTAAACATGGTGTTCACCACATACTCCAGTCTTTTCTTCTGAGTTTCCGAATCCAGGTTCTTCATCTCAGCTGTTGCAGTCGACACCCAGGTTACGAAACCGGTCTCTGCGTCCACCAGCATCACAACTAACCCGGTCTGGGGCACATTGTCCAGAGTTTCTAACTTTGTTTTCGGGTCGGTCTTGAGATCCAGAGCATCCATATCCACGCCCACTGCATAAGCGACATATATATCCGGATTATTAGTTACCTCGGTCATGCCTTTATTGCGCAGCGCTTCGTTGACGCGAAATTGAATTTCACCATCTGCGTCAAATTTCGGTGGCTCCCATATACCTTCAGCATCTTCGACAATCCCTACCGCAGCCAGCCAGGCATAGGTTTTATAGCCACTTAAATTAGCTTTAGGATCTGTTTCACTTTCGACTTTGATATCATCTTTAGGAAATGTGCTACAGCCTGTAACAAACCAGGCCATTACCAGTATTGCTAGAACTATTTTTTTCATGATTTCACCTTCTATCATTTAGTTGTTAATTTCCAGGTTTAAACCCCGGGTTTTAGAGCAGCGGCTTCGACTATTTGCAAGATACTCTCAGCCGCCTATTTAACGCCTTTAATAAATTCATTGGGGTCTTCTTCCTTGTTGGCATCCTCTTTCTCGATGAGTGCATGAAGCGTCTTGCCAAACTCTCCCAGTGCTGCTGTCATATCCTTGACCTGTTGATCATTCAGATCAAGCTTGGTCTTCAGTTCGGCGACGATTTCATCCGGGGCAAAGTCTGCCATTGCATCCGCAGCATACGAAACTGAACTGCTCAGCATCGTCAGTGAAAATAACACGATGCTAATTATCGTGATTAATAGTTTTCTAAAAAATAAATGCTTCATGAGATATCTCCGTTGCTTTAATAATTAGCAATCATATTTACATTTTGATTACCTCAAAAACATGTTTAAAGCTTAACTTCTGGCTTACTTATCCCCTCACATCATCTGGAGAGGGCGTCAAAAACATCTGCAGCAATGCCGCTGACAGGCAACATGAAAACCAAACATAAAAGCAGGCCAGAGATGCGCTCGCTCTAGAAGTGTCTCGCAACACCAACCGTAATGAATGTTTGGTCGATCGGTAAATTGTGATTGCTATCAGCGTCCGCATCAATGAATCGTAACGCTGCGTTCACGCCCCAGTTCTTTGCGACCCACCAATCAGCACCCAGCGCAAATCCCAACGCTGGAAACTCGTTGTCGGTTTTAAAATCAAATGTACCGGTGCCGGGCACATAGAAGCTCAAGTCGTCCAGCCAGGCAACGTAAGCTATCTGCGGCGCAATCCAGAAATCGAATTTTTTTGTGTTGACCAAGTGAAAGTTCACCGCGAACCAAATGTTGAGAGAGGCGAGCGTGTCCTGCTGAACTCCCGTGCCGACGGAATGCTTAAAATTAATGTCCATATCGGTGTAACCGACTGCCAAATCAAGCCCTATGAGCTTGCTGTACCGGCGCTCGATATCAAACCCAATGCCCAACGAGTTGCCGTCGACATCCAGCTCTACGGTACCGAAGGTCGGATCCTCAAAAGTGGTGGTGTCGTCTTCCAGAAAACGACCGACTGCGCCGGCCCACACCCGTCCTGTCCAGCCATCGTACTCGGTCTGCGCTGTAGTGGCTTGCGCACCTGAAACGATGCCCATGGTTATGAGTAACAAAAGCGTCGTCAAGATTGGCTTGGTATCGTTCATTTGAGTTATCCCCCTAGCTGTTTAAATAATTAGCAATCATATTTACATTTTGATTGCCTCAAAAACATGTTTAAAGCTTAACTAATGGCTTACTTATCACCTCACATCATCCGGCAAGGGCGTCAAAAACATCCGCAGCAATGCACCTTTACCAAGGTGTTTGCGGATCACGGACAGCATGTTGTAACTGAGCAATGCAGCTGACAGACATACCGTGTTAAGCCAGACGTGTTTCACATCTGCATGCTGGAACACAGCGATCAGCGAGGCACCGAAGCCATCATATTCATGCCGCCCCTCGAATGCTTTTTCGAGTAGCAACACAACGAAAACACCAAAAGCATACAGAGCCGTTCGCAACACAACACCCACCCAGGCAGAACGGGCCTTGACCCATGCGCCCAGCGGAACAGATCGGAAGAGCACACGTCTGAACTCCAGTCACGTGGCCTTAACTCGTATGCCGCCTTCTGCTTGAAAAAAAAAAGGCCTTAGGGTGTAAACATTTAACGGTTTCCGCCACCACGCCCGTCCAGACTAATGTAGTCCACGCCGACTTGGAGTGCTGCATCAATATCCTTCTCGATCTGCTGTGCGGATAGTTTGTAGCCGACCGGGTTTCCCACGGTAAACTCACGAACCTCGTCAGCAAAAGCCCTGATGTCCGAAATTGAATTCCAGTCCGGGAAGCGTGAAGGTGAAATTGCAGGCGCACCCTCGGCCAGGCCTCGAACTTCGGCGATTTTACCGGTTACCTTGGTGCCGGGCAGGTGGCCGCCCGTTCCGGTCTTGGCGCCCTGACCGCCTTTGAAATGGAATGCCTGCACGTTCTTGAGTTTGTCCATGGAGAAGCCGAAGCGGGCTGAGGCCAACTCATAAAAGTATCGAGAATTTTCAGCCTTCTCCTCCGGCAGCATGCCACCCTCACCCGAGCAGATTCCAGTGCCGGCAAGTTCTGCGCCCTTTGACAGGGCCACTTTGGCCTCTTCGGAAAGTGCACCAAAACTCATGTCAGAGACGAACAGCGGGATATCAAGCTTGAGTGGCTTTTTCGCATTTGGCCCCACTACAAGATCCGTACCAACCGGTTCGTCATCAAGAAGTGGCAGCTTATGCAACTGGCCCATCACGAATTGCAGGTCATCCCACTTGGGCAGACTGTCTCGCGGCACACCCATCGCAGCGGCCGGTCCGTGGTGCCCGACTTTACTGAGGCCTTGTTCAGCGAGCATGCGTATAAACTTGACGTGTGGTTCATCGGCCGTGCCTGTCGGATCCTGGTGAGCCCCTGGTAACCGTCACGATTGTATGGCTGTGGGTGGCGCTTCTCCCAGGCCGCGCTTTCTTGTTCCTCGCCCCTGCCCCTACCA
>CAJXZZ010000005.1 GCA_913065105.1 uncultured Gammaproteobacteria bacterium
AGTGGATATATCTGTAAGGTATTCACCTGATAATACATGCAGGACTGACAGTCCTATATATATGTTAATCACAAATAATAGTAGTCGAGAAATTATCAATACATCATTTAATCTGTCAGTAAAAAAGACAGATAATAGTGAAAGCTTCATACAGTTGTTGGCAAAAAATTATTCTACTGACAAGATTATTAAGGCGGGTGATTCGTACGGAGGCTGCTGGGCATATCCGAAATTAATTACTGCCTATTATGTCCCTGAAAAATTAATATATGAAGTCAATCGTAAACTGATCGTGTTCAGAGATTAAGAGTTAGTCATAAATAAAGTCATTTTAATGGAAGTGGTTTAGACTGTTAATAATTAATCGTAGCCTTACGATGGTAGAGTTGAGAAGCTTTTATTTTTTCACTATGTTTTTTATTTTTGTGTAATGCTGTATTCAGCGTTATCAGTTTTTTTAGCCTGGAGGAGTGCAGGCTATAAGTTGTTTTAATTTACTCAGATGGCTCTGAAAACTCTTCTTTGATCTGGAGGACGCCGGGCAACTCTTTTTCTAGTAACGCAACAATCGTAGGGTCAAACTGCTTTCCAATCTCGCTTCTGAAATAGTTCATAGTGTCTTCAACGCTCCATGCTTGTTTGTAAGGGCGGATAGATGTTAAGGCATCAAATACATCCGCCACTGTCGATAAGCGAGCCTGGATAGGTATTTTCTCACCTTTGAGTCCATTAGGATAGCCGCTGCCATCCCATTTTTCATGGTGCGCTAATGCGATAGTATGTGCCATTTTTAGCATGGGTGACTTACTGCTGCCTAAAATGTCTGCGCCGATCTGTGCGTGCGTTTGCATGATTGTCCATTCTTCATCATTGAGCTTGCCGGGTTTCAATAAAATGCTATCCGGTATGCCTAATTTTCCGATATCGTGCATAGGGCTTGCGTTTAATATCATGTCCACTTGTTCTTCATTTAAGCCTGACGCTTTACCCAGCAGTGCGGCAATCTTGCTCATTCGAATAATATGAAGTCCTGTTTCATTATCCCTGTACTCAGCAGCACGGCCTAATCGCCGCACCACTTCCAGACGACTTTCATGCAAGTTCTTTTGCGCATCTTGAAGTTCCTGAGTACGCTGATTAACTTTATATTCCAGAATTACTTTCTGATTTTTTACAATCTTGTGCGCCTGCCATATCTTAAGAAGATTATTTATCCGCGCTAAAAATTCTCTGATGTCAAAAGGAAAATTAATATAATCATCAGCGCCTTCCAGTAATGCACGTCTTCGGTGTTCCTGCAGGTTAACGTCGGTTAAAACCAATACAGGAGGGACAGCATTTTCTACGCCACCATCAGCAGAAGATTCTCTGAGTGAATTTATAACACCAAAACCATCCATGCCCTGCAGCTTTATGTCTAAGATGATTAGATCCAGATTTTCATTTTCAAAATAGTCAACGACACTAAACGGATCGTCTGTGATCTGGATATCTGCAAAACCATTCTTGTTTAGCAGCTTCTTTATAATTGCAGTATTGGATTTACTCTGACTGACTATCAATATAGTTGCCGACTGCAAGTCTTCTACTAATTTGTCTAAGTCTATAATCATAAGTTAGGAAACAGTAATCATTGAGGATTTTACTTTACCAATCTGAAAAATAGCTGTGGTTTCATTCGCGGTTTATAAAAATGTTAGGGTCAGGGTAATAACTAATAAACTTGTTTATTGCATATTGCTTCAAAAGTTAACTCTCTGTAATTATGTAATCACCGCTATCAATGTTGTTTATCGTCCAGTCACCGATACTGTAACGTATAAGTCGTAAGGTTGGGAAGCCCGCCGCTGCAGTCATGCGCCTTACCTGTCGGTTACGTCCTTCTGTAATGCTTAATTCTAACCATGACGTCGGTATCTGTTTACGTTCGCGTATGGGTGGGACCCTTGGCCATAGATTTTCAGGTTCGGACATTTTTTTAGCTGTCGCAGGTTTTGTTAATCCGTCTTTAAGTTTTATGCCTTTACTTAATTGTTTTATAGCGTCGTCTGTTATTTCGCCTTCGACCTGAGTCCAATAGGTCTTTTTCATTTTATTTTTTGGGTCGGTGATTTTATGTTGAAGTTTGCCGTCGTCGGTAAGTAGTAACAGGCCTTCGCTATCACGATCGAGCCTGCCGGCGGCATAGATATTTTTTTGTGTGATGAAATCGGCGAGTGTTTTGCGGCCCTGTTCATCGGTGAACTGGCAGAGCACGTCGAAGGGTTTGTTAAATAATATAATCATAGTTAACGGTCTGATGACGAAACTTTTCGGTTAGTTAAAAATCATTTACCGCAGAGACGCTGAGGCGCAGAGGAAGATATTATTTTGTAGGTGGGGTATAAGCACAGGAGTTTCCTGTGAAAACGTCTACAAGATACTTTAGGATAACCTGCATATTGTTTAATGTAAGCATTTCTACTTATGGTTTTCTCTGCGCCTCAGCGTCTCTGCGGTGAGATTTTTTGACATTGCATTTGAACTGTTAGTAATGTCCGTTAAACAGACTATAAATTATACCAGCGCTCGCGTCGGCCTCGTGCAGCATCAAGACGGTTGAATATATTAATCATTGCATCTGCATTGATGCCTGACCAGCGGATATCGTTTTTCGCGCCTTTGAATTCGGCGTCGGTTACGATGGTGGTTAGTTTTTTTGTCATCGGCAGGATGTGTTGATGCTGTTCAACTAACGTCTGTATGCGTTTGGAGCCACGAAATTTCATTTCTGAAATTTTGTCGATGTTCTCCATTATATGTTCGACGCCGGGATATTTTTTTAACAGGTTCGATGCCATCTTATAGCCGATACCAGGGATGCCAGGGATGTTGTCTACCTTGTCGCCAGCCAGCGCTAACAGGTCTGCGATTAGCTCTGGTTTTACACCAAAGTTTTTTTCTACGTCTTTGTAATGCAAGATTTTATTGCGGGCATAATCCCACCATACATCGCCGGGTCTGAGTAGCTGGGCAAGGTCTTTGTCAGCACTGAGAATGGTTATTCTAAAACCGTCTGCACGTAGTTGCGTTGCCAGTGTGCCGATGATGTCATCACCTTCATAACGATTACTGGAAAAGTCGGCAATACCGGCAGCGCGGCAAAAGTCGCGGCAGTGTTTAAACTGACTTTTTAGTTCAGCAGGTGCGGGTGGGCGATTGGCTTTGTATTCGGGAAAAATTTCACGCCGGTAAGAGTTAGTTTGTTTGGCATCGAATGCACAGGCGATGTATTCTGGTTGCTCTAACTCGATTAATTCGCGTAAAAACTCGGTAAAACCATAAACCGCATTACTGGGGTTGCCTTCACTATCGACTATAGTTTCGTCGTAGACGTGCCAGCCGCGAAATATATAGATGCTACTATCGACCAGGTAGGCGTGTTTTTTGCTATGTTGTGTCATTGAAAAGCATTCTACTCGAGTGGGTTTGAATGTGCATGGGTATTCGCAGGAGCTGTTGTTGTGATTGATAAAACAAAAAGACGGTTTTTAAAGCAGGGGCTCTGTGGCTTAAGTGTTTATGGCGTCGGTGCTATCTGGTCTAACGCTTTACTGGCGGATGACAATAAACCACAGAATTTTGTCCTGGCGTCGGCAGACAAAAATGGCGTGCGACTACCGACAGGCTATTCTTCCCGAATCGTTGCGCGTTCCGGTCAGGCAGTGATAACAGGAAAAGATTTTCTCTGGCATGCAGCGCCCGATGGCGGCGCCTGTTTTGCTACTGATAAAGGCGGCTGGATTTATGTATCCAACAGTGAAATGTCGCCAACTGGTGGTGCAGGGGCATTGGTTTTTGATGCGAATGGTGATGTGACTGATGCTTATTCTATCCTTGAAAATACTAATAATAATTGTGCAGGCGGCGCGACCCCCTGGGGTAGCTGGTTGTCTTGTGAAGAAATTGATAGCGGACAGGTCTGGGAATGTTATCCGGACGGTAAGAAACCCGCGGTAATGCGCCCTGCATTAGGTGTATTTAATCATGAGGCGGTGACGGTCGACACAATTAACCATCATCTCTATTTAACGGAAGATAAAAAAGATGGTTGTCTGTATCGATTTACTGCGGATAGTTTTTTCAGTGAAGATCATGCGGATCTGTCATCTGGGTTACTGGAAGTTGCCACCAGGCAGAAAGATTCCGATAAATTGGCATGGGCGGATGTACCCGATCCGCAGGCAAGCCGGCAGGCAACACGTTATCAGGTTCCCTCTGCGATGACGTTTAATGGTGGTGAAGGTATTGCTTATTATGACGGGAAAATTATATTTACCACAAAAGGCGATAATAGGGTCTGGTCTTATAACACGCAGAGTCAGCAGCTTGGTATCCTGTATGATGCTTCGGACTTTTTAACGCCCCTGTTAACGGGTGTGGATAATGTGACTGTTTCAAAAAACGGTGATATTTATGTGGCAGAAGATGGCGGTGATTTACAGATAGTGGTTATTGATAGTCGGGGTGAACTATATCCGATTGCGCAACTCGAAGGCCATGATCGTTCAGAAATAACGGGTATAGCCTTCAGTCCGGACGGTAAACGTCTATACTTCAGTTCACAACGAGGGATATCAGGGCAGTCTGAGAATGGTATCACCTATGAAATACAGGGGTTTTGAAGTCGCCTTACTGTATTCTCAAAATAAAATTCGCTATATATAATAGAGTTATCGTTGTAATATCTGTTTCTAATTGTTCTTAAAGAAAAATGTATAAATATGTCTGGAATTTCAAATAAAGCGGTTATTGAATTATCTAAAAAAGGAAGCCGACTGTTTCGTGGTGGCCAGCTGGAAGACGCTGAAAAAGCTTATTTAGAAGCCAAAGAATTAGACCCCGAAAATCCCTATGTGCTTTCAGGCCTGGGTGATGTGTACCGTAAACTTAATCGTTTTGAAGAGTCTGGCGAGAATTACGATGCGGTGCTTAAAAAAGACCCTGGCAATGTTTTTGCTCTGCGTGGCGCCGGCGATGCGCGCCGGGGTATGAAGCAGCCTCAAAGCGCCCTTCCGTTCTGGTTGCGATATCTGGAAATTAATCCAAAAGATAGCCATGTAATGGTGCGTATCGCTGATGCATATCACAAGCTGTCGGATGCTGAGAATGCCATTGATTTTTATCAGCAGTCGCTGGAAATTAAACCGTATGATCCATTTGCATTATTAGGTCTGGGCAATGTTTATTATGCACGACATGATGATGAGAAAGCGCTGAATTGTTTTGAAAAATTATTATCAAAAAATACATCGCATAATGTCGTGCTGATGACCATGATCGGTAATATCTATCGCCGTCGAAAAGAATTTGATCGCGCTATGGATCATTATGAAAATGCTTTAGAGCTTGATCCCAAAAATAATTTTGCTCTGTTTGGCATGGGTGATTGTTTTCGTGGCCAGTTGAACATGGAGAAAGCAGTCTACTGGTGGGGTAAGATTCTTGATCAAGAACCTGAAAATCAGACACTTTGGACACGTGTTGGCGATGCGCTGGTATCACTGGATCGTATAGATGAAGCAGTGCAGCATTATCATGCCAGCTTAAAAGTGGGGCATGATCTATATGCAATGTTAGGGCTAGCAAGAGCGGCACAAAAACAGGGCGATTACGATAAAGCCTGTTACCACTGTGAGCAGGCGCTGGAAGTTGATAACGATAATACGCGCGCCTTAGAAGAATTAGCGCGAATTTGTGATAATGCGGGATATACAGAAAAAGCTCAGGAAGTTCGAGCACGCATTATTACATCGTAGCGTTTAAATAATAGTAGCTTGAAATGTCATACCTCACTCTGGTAAGCGCACTCATTGCTGTGCTCGGTCTGGCGTTTACCGTTACAGGTATCCGTCGATTGTTTCAGCGCCGTTTTCTCAGGGCGGCAGGGCTTGAGTTTTCTGCTCTTGTTATACTGCTACTGGCATCGTCATTTTTCTTGCTGGCATCAAATTTATACACCTACCAGCGCCTGGTCTACGAGCAGGTAATCGCCGAAATCACTTTTCAACAATTTGCTACGCAAGAATTTAGTGCTGATATTAAAGCGCTGGATTCCAGTTTTCAGCAAACGGTGAACTTAAAGGGCGATGAGTGGCAGCTCGATACACAGGTGTTGACCTGGCAGGGTATGGCGACATTGTTTGGCCTGGACGCAAATTATCGTTTGCACAGGATATCGGGTCGATATGCCGATATTGATGAAGAGCAGCAAAGTCCACGCAGTGTTTTTTCACTGGTAAAAAAACAGCCGTTAGTTAAAAGTGAAAAGTTCGATTTGTGGCAGTTCGCCAATAAACATCAGGACTGGCTGCGCTGGGTCGATGCCGCTTATGGTAGTGCAGTGTTCTTGCCGATGACGGATGGTGCAAAATACAGTATCGCCATCAGTCGTACGGGTTTAATTGCCAGGCCAGCTAACGAGGAAGCGCGCAAAGCGGTGAGTCAGTGGATTGGTTTGTAGTTGTATGTTCATGTTTGACAATTAAAAGCTAACAATTTACCGCAAAGGCGCAGAGAGAAACCTTGCGTATTTTCTGCTGCGCGGAGGGCGCAACACAAAAAACTCAGCGCCTTAGTGCCTTGGCAATTGCTCCTGCATTGCGCTATTCACGGGCGTCCTCGGCAATTGCTCCTGCATTTCTCTACCACCTACGTCCATGTAGGCGTGCCCTAATCTGTGGTTAAAATGTCTGTTTAATAGTGCCAAAAATCGTATAGCCCTAAATTAATACAGTTTATTTTTCAATAAACACCTATAATGTGCGCCCATTTTTCCCTATTTGAGAATCACCGTGAGTATTAAAATCCGTAACATCGCTATCATCGCCCATGTCGACCACGGCAAAACTACACTGGTTGATAAACTGCTTGAGCAATCTGGCACACTGGATGAGCGTAAAGCACCGGGCGAGCGGATCATGGATTCGAACGATCAGGAAAAAGAGCGTGGTATTACTATCACCTCGAAAAATACCGCGATTGACTGGAACGGTTACCACATCAATATCGTCGATACACCGGGACATGCAGATTTTGGTGGTGAGGTTGAGCGTGTGCTTTCTATGGTCGATTCAGTTTTACTGCTGGTTGATGCAGTTGACGGTCCGATGCCACAGACCCGTTTTGTTACCCAGAAAGCCTTCGCTATGGGTTTTAGGCCAATCGTTGTCATTAATAAAATTGACCGTGATGGTGCTAATCCGCATCGTGCGCTGGATTTAACTTTTGATCTATTTGATAAGCTGGGTGCGACCGACGAGCAGCTGGATTTTCCGGTGATCTACGCTTCAGCGGTTAATGGTTATGCTGGTCTTGACGCGGATATTACTGAAGGTGATATGACGCCTTTATTCGAGGCAATTCTTGAGCATGTGCATGCGCCAGACGTTGATGTCGATGGCCCTTTCCAGTTGCAGATTTCAACCCTCGATTACAATAGTTATGTCGGCATCATCGGTATCGGCCGCATCCGCCGCGGTAAGGTCACAACCAATATGGCAGTGAAAATTATCGGTGATGACGGTAATGTGCGTGGTGGCCGCATCGGCCAGGTACTGGGTTTCCATGGTCTGGAGCGCGTAGAGGCTGCCGAAGCACAGGCAGGTGATATCGTTGCGATTACCGGTATTGATCCGCTATCCATCTCCGATACCATCTGTGACCCGAATGAGGTTGAAGCTTTACCTCCGATGACGGTTGACGAACCAACGATCAGCATGATGTTTCAGGCAAACTCGTCGCCATTCTCCGGTCAGGAAGGTAAATATGTCACCAGTCGAAATATCTGGGATCGCCTGCAGCAGGAACTAAAACATAATGTCGCGCTTCGCGTAGAGCAGGTAGAAGGCGACAAGTACAAAGTATCCGGTCGTGGTGAGCTGCATCTTTCGGTATTGATCGAGACCATGCGTCGTGAAAATTTTGAGCTGGCTGTGGGGCGTCCGGAAGTAATCATCCGTGAAGAAAACGGCGTTAAGCAGGAGCCTTATGAAGAACTCACCGCCGATGTTGAAGTTGAGCATCAAGGTGCTGTGATGGAAGCGCTGGGTAAACGTAAGGCGGATCTGAAAGATATGGTGCAGGATGGTAAAGGCCGGGTCAGGCTTGATTTTATTATTCCAGCGCGTGGTCTGATCGGATTTAGAACCGAGTATCTCTCGATGACACGTGGTACCGGTTTGCTGTATAGCGTGTTTGATCATTACGGCCCAACCGTGACAGATAATATCGGCCAGCGTCCAAATGGCGTGCTGATCTCTAATGCCAGAGGCAAAGCGGTCGCTTATTCACTTTATCCATTGCAGGAGCGTGGCAAACTGCTGGTCGGTAACGCTGATGAAGTTTACGAAGGCCAGATAGTGGGTATCCACGCACGTGATAATGACCTGGTGGTTAACCCGATTAAACCTAAGCCGTTAACCAACGTACGTGCATCAGGTACCGATGAAGCATTGACCTTGTCACCGCATATTAAATTTACCTTAGAACAGGCGCTGGAATTTATCGATGACGATGAGCTGGTCGAAGTTACGCCGGACAATATCCGTATCCGTAAGAAACTTTTGAAAGAGAATGAGCGTAAGAGCACGGGTCGTGGTAAGAAGAAGTAATGTTTCTTCAGTCTTTAAAGTATGCGGCGTGATCTAAACTGAGCCGCAATAATAAAAAAGCCGGCTCTTGAAAGTCGGCTTTTTTATGGTTCATGATTAATAGATAACGGCGCCTTCTGTTAAGCCGTTATTCGTTGTGCGGTCATATTCATCATCTGCGTAAATATATTTTTGTGTGGTTGAATTACCTATATCATCAACCATTCGTGATAGCTGACGACAGTCTGGTTGTGGCTGGATCTCATTAAATAACTTATCCATTTCTCTGGCAGCGGCCAATCCGTTATTACCGTGGTTTTTTTCGTGTTGCGTTAACGCGGTATTAAATTTATTAAATACTTCTATGGTATTTTTGTCTGTTACGTAATTGCTTAATACGGGCAGGGTGTGAACCACATGTACTGTCGTCTGGATATTGTTGAGCTGGCATCCATAAGGGCCGGGGCCAGACTGATATTTCCAGCTAACGTACCAGTCTGTATGGCCGTTAAATGTTCCACCGCCTTCACGTATGGGTGAGCGGCGCATTAGTTCAGGCTTTATCTCATAGGGCGTGCGTGGTGAAATTTCGTAATATTTGTATTCTACGGATTCAATTGTTTCAGCATTGATTGAGAAACTAAAAACTAGTAGAGCGGAACTAACGGATAAGAAGATACGCATGGTTATTTAAAAAGTGTATTTGAAGATGTTAGAAACCGGTTTATCTAGTTCATTCGCATTTTGAAACATGCTGCCTGGGTTGGGGTTTTCCACTGAATCGTAATTATATCTCGGAAATAGTTCTGCATTTATCCTTGGTTTTAAGATCAGTTCTTCTTCGTCCTCGCGCCACGGATTGTTTTCATCGGGCGCGGCGCGCCATTCGTTGTTGTCATCGTAGACCATGTCTGACAGTGGTGTGCGATATGATTCTGGCAAATTAAGTATACCGTTCGCGCCGGCAAAAACAGCAGCGCTTGCAAAAAACAACAGTAAGAAACCGTTAAAATAGTTTATTGTTTTATGGTGAACAGTAACAGGGTCTAAGGAATTGTTTTGAAAGCGCGCAGTCATGTTTTTATTTTGTTAGCTGGCGTTGCCACTTGAGACTATTGAACCAGTATTCATGCGAGCTTTCGATCCAGTTGTCGGCATCATGAGCGATGATCCATGAATTTAAAAAATTTAGCATCTGCTGATTGTTTTGATTGATCGCGAAAGCTTCTTTGGTTGTAAGCAACGGGTGTTTCAATGGCAGGTCAACGACGTTTGGGTGTTTCAATGAGATAAACTCAGGGATGGGTGAAGAGGAAACGAAGGCATGTACAGTGCCATTGATAATAGCCGAGGTGGCATCTTTTTCTGTTTTTCTTAGATCAATTTTTGCATTGGGGAAAATCTTTTTTGCCAGGTCGGCTGACACCGTGCCTTCGACAGCAGTGATGTAGACTTTTTCGTTATTTAGATCTTTTATATTTTTGAAGTCTTCAGTTAGAGATAAATTGGTGACCAGGCTGTAGCCTGAGCTCGAATACGGGTTGGAATAATTTATCTCTAGCGCACGTTTAGGTGTTATTGAAAGCCCCGAAGCGATGATATCGATGTCGCCTTTTTTTAGTGCGGGGATCATTTCGCTCCATTGATATTCTTTGAACTTGATCTTGACACCCATGTCGGTCGCTAATTGTTTCGCAACATCGATTTCAAAGCCGATGAGCTCTCCTTTGCCGTTTTTCATTACCCACGGAGGTAAAACAGAAACGCCTACTTTTATCTCACCTTTTTTCTGAATGTGATAGAGAACGTCTTTATTGTCTGAGTTCGCATACAGGGTTTGATTGAAAGCGAAAGTAATAATAAGTAAAAGGAGTGGTCTAAGAAGCTTCATTGCTGGGTTCCAGTAAACGGTGAATAATTAAGCAAATAGTTGAATCTATATACTGCGTTATTTGCCTGGGTAACGCAATTCTCAATCAGTATACAAGTTTATAACGTAGGTGGTTGTGGTCCGTCTTGTAAGTGTTGAGACAGTTTATTTATATGCCATGAAGCTCTTATGGATGGTCTCGATTGCGAGGTCAGAATGGATGAATTATCAAAGCGCACGATATGCCATGAAAATAACTGGTATTTCATTGCTTTACGGTAATCACGGAGCAAAAGTTGATTATAACGATTTCCTGATTCTATCTATTAAAGTACACATTTATCTCTAACTTTAATGTATAATTCGCCGGCTAATTAATCCTGAATTTGTGTCGTCGTAGAGCTGGTTGTGAATAGCCGGCTTTGTCACTTTAAGGGGTTGTGACTTTTTAACGAATTAATGTACATATTACGAGTAGAACCATGGCAGACGTAGACTTAAGCAAATATAGAAATATCGGCATTTTCGCCCACGTGGACGCCGGTAAAACGACGACGACAGAACGTATCCTGAAACTGACCGGAAAAATTCATAAAACCGGTGAAGTTCATGACGGTGAAGCAACTACCGATTTCATGGAACAGGAGCAAGAACGTGGTATTACTATTCAATCTGCGGCGACTAGCTGTGAGTGGAAGGGTCACCGTTTAAATATTATTGATACACCGGGACACGTTGACTTCACCATCGAAGTATATCGTTCACTGAAAGTACTGGACGGCGGTATCGGAGTATTCTGTGGTTCTGGCGGTGTTGAGCCTCAATCTGAGACAAACTGGCGTTATGCCAATGAGTCAGAAGTCTCTCGTATCATCTTTATTAACAAATTAGACCGTATCGGTGCTGATTTCTACCGCGTGGCTAAACAGGTAGAAGATGTGTTGGGCGCTGTTCCTCTGGTTATGGTTTTACCTATTGGTATCGAAGATAAATTTAAAGGCTGTGTTGATCTGCTAACCCGTAAAGCCTGGATATGGGATGACGAAGCAGATACTACTGCTTACCGTATCGAAGAGCCGCCTGCAGAGATGGCTGATCAGATTGAAGAGTGGCGTGAGAAGTTAATCGAAACTGCAGTAGAGCAGGACGATGATGTTATGGAAATGTACCTTGATGGTACCGAGCCACCGATGGAAGACATCAAGCGTTGTATCCGTAAAGGTACACTGACGATGGACTTCTTCCCGACTTACTGTGGTTCTGCATTTAAAGACAAAGGTGTTCAGTTAGTACTGGATGCTGCTGTTGATTACCTGCCTGATCCAACTGAAGTTAAGCCTCAGCCAGAAGTTGATCTAGAAGGTGTAGAGACAGGTGAATTTGCCATTGTTGATCCAGACAAGCCATTGCGCGCACTGGCATTCAAAATTATGGATGACCGTTTTGGTGCATTGACCTTCGTCCGTATCTACTCGGGTCGTATGGGTAAAGGCACGACGGTATTGAACACCTTTACCGGCAAAACAGAGCGTATCGGCCGTATGGTTGAGATGCATGCCGATGAGCGTATCGAGTTAGATCACGCACAGGCAGGTGACATCATCGCGGTTGTGGGTATGAAGAATGTGCAAACTGGTCACACATTGTGTGATGAGAAACAGCCTGCGACATTAGAGCCAATGGTGTTCCCTGATCCAGTTATCTCTATCTCTATCTCACCTAACGATAAAGGTGCCTCTGAGAAGCTGGGTATCGCTCTAGGTAAGATGATCAAAGAAGATCCATCCTTCCGTGTTGAGACTGATGAAGATTCTGGTGAGACCATCCTGAAAGGAATGGGTGAATTACACCTTGATATCAAGGTTGATATCCTTAGGCGTACTCATGGTATCGATGCGACTATCGGTAAACCTCAGGTTGCTTACCGTGAAACCATTACACAACGTACCGAAGATTCTTACACCCATAAGAAACAATCAGGTGGTTCGGGTCAGTTCGGTAAGATCGATTACGTTATCGAACCAGGCGAGCCAGGTTCTGGTTACGAATTCGAGTCTAAAGTTACCGGCGGTAATGTACCACGTGAATTCTGGCCAGCGATTGAAAAAGGCTTCAGGGGTATGTCTGTTAAAGGTGTTTTAGCTGGTTTCCCATGTCTGGACTGGAAAGTGACATTGTTGGATGGTCAGTTCCACGCGGTTGACTCCTCTGCAGTTGCATTTGAACTGGCAGCGAAAGCCGCTTACCGCCAGACCATGCCGAAGGCAGGTCCTCAGCTGATGGAGCCGATCATGAAGGTTGATGTATATACACCTGAAGATCACGTCGGTGATGTTATCGGTGACTTAAACCGTCGTCGTGGCATGATCAAATCACAGGAAGCTAACCCAACAGGTGTTCGCATCAAAGCAGAATGTCCACTGAGTGAGATGTTTGGTTACATCGGTACCCTGCGTACCATGACATCGGGACGTGGTCAGTTCTCTATGGAATTCCTGCATTATGTTGCAGCGCCTAGAAACGTGTCTGAAGATGTTATTAAAGAAGTAAAGGAACGCGAAGCGGCTAAATAAGTCTGTTTTGAGTTACCACGAAAAAGCCGGCTCTTGAGCCGGCTTTTTTTATTGTAGATGCGGGTTTATGCAATGGCACCGTTGTGCGGATAAATTCGTAGCTACATCTGATCTATTAACTGATTAAGCGTATCGACCAATTGATCTATATGCTCACTCGTGTGCTTTGCAGAAAGTGTAATTCTTAGACGCGATGTGCCTTCCGGTACGGTGGGTGGCCGAATGGCGGTCACCAGGAAACCACGCTCAAATAAATCCTGGCTGATCTGTAGCGCTGAATAGTCGTTACCAATAATGATCGGCTGAATCGCAGTTTCACTGTGCTCGATGGGTAGATCTGATTGCGCGCAACAGCGCTTAAAATATGCAATGTTGTCGTTTAAGTTGCTCAGGTGCCGTGATTCGTTCTGAATGATGCGCAGGCTACAGCGTGTGGCTTCAGCGATGGCAGCGGGCATGGCGGTGGTATAGATATAGGTCCTGGCCTGCTGGATGATGGTTTCGATAAGCTCATCGCTGCCAGCGATAAAAGCACCGGCTGTTCCTAGTGCTTTACCTAAGGTCGCCATGTAAATCGGCACCTCAGTATTCTTTAAATTGAAGTGCTGTAAGCAGCCTTTACCGGTTTCGCCCAATGTACCAAAGCCGTGGGCATCATCCACCATTAACCAGCTGTTGGTTTTTTTACATAATTTAGCTAAAGCCGGGACGTTGGCGATATCACCGTCCATACTGAAAACGGCATCGCTTAAAAGTAGTTTTACTGTACCGGTGTGATTACTATTTTTTATTTTTTGCTCAGCACTGGCGACATCATTATGCAGATAGCGCTGTATACGTGCGCCACTGACCAGGCCGCCATCGATGAGAGAGGCATGATTCAGGCGATCTTCAAAAACGTAATCGCCTTTTTTGACTAAAGCCTGACAAAGGCCGAGATTTGCCATGTAGCCGGTGGAAAATAAAAGGGCGCGTGGATAACCGGTGAATTCAGCAAGTTCTTCTTCTAACTGATGATGCGATCTGCTGTGGCCGTTAACCAGGTGCGCTGAGCCGCTACCGACGCCGTAAGTATTTACGCCGTCGATCATGGCCTGCTTGACTTGCGGGTGGTTTGCCAGACCGAGATAATCATTGCTGCAAAAGCTGATGACGTTTTTACCATCAACCATCATCTCTATCTGCTGTGGACTATCTGTAATGCGGCGTGAACGGTACCGGTGCTGTTGTTTTCTCTCGGTGAGTGCCTTTCTGAGTGTCAGGTTGAGGTCTTTCAATGGAGCAACTTTGGTTGCATATCAACGGGTAGTTTATGCAAAAACTGCTTCGTTAGCATGGTCAGAAGAGAATTCGTGTTTTTTGTTGATGCCTAATTTTTCAAATAACAACTGATCATGGTTTTCATCTGGGTTATCAGTGGTTAATAGTTTGTCGCCATAGAAAATAGAATTTGCGCCGGCCAGAAAACACAGTGCCTGCATCTCATCTGACATTTCAGTGCGGCCTGCAGATAGTCGCACCATCGATTCAGGCATTAATATACGCGCTACTGCGATAGTACGGACAAACTGAATTGGCTCGATTTCATCAACGCCGTGTAAAGGTGTGCCTTCAACCTGCACCAGCATATTGATCGGCACACTTTCAGGATGTTTAGGTAAGTTGACCAGTTGCTGTAAAAATGAAACACGGTCAGTCTGTTTTTCACCCATGCCAACGATGCCGCCACTACAAACATTTATGTTCGCATTTCTTACATATTCTAGTGTGTCGAGTCTGTCCTGAAATGTGCGGGTGGTAATAATGTCACCGTAATACTCAGGTGAGGTGTCCAGGTTATGGTTGTAATAATCCAGCCCTGCTTCTTTCAGGCGCTGTGACTGGTCATTGGTCAACATGCCCAGGGTAACGCAGGTTTCCAGGCCGATACCTTTGACGGCAATAATCATATCGATCACTTTATCGAGGTTTTTGTCGGTAGGATTACGCCATGCTGCGCCCATACAGAAGCGACTGGCGCCATTTTCCTTTGCCAGCTGGGCTTTTTCGATGACTTCGTCAAGTGGCAATAAACGCTCACGTTCGACAGCAGCGTCATTTTTAGCGCTCTGTGAGCAGTAACCACAGTCTTCCGGGCAGGCACCGGTTTTAATGCTCAATAAGGTACTTACCTGAACCTGATTAGGGTCGAAGTGCTGGCGATGTATGGATTGTGCCTGAAATAACAGGTCATTAAAGGGTAAATCAAATAAGGCAGATATTTCTGTTTTTGACCAGTCGTTGCGTAATTCTGACATTAGTAATGGTTTTCTTTATGTTGGCTAGATACAATTGAGGCTATTTTACACTACACATGGATGAGTAGCCAAAATGGAATTTGCACAAAAGCTGTTATCAAATCTATTTCCTTCGCGCTGTCTTTTCTGCCAGAAAACGGTGAACACGCTTACTGTCAGTGGCTCATCTGGTAATAAAAATATAGACGTCTGTGCGGATTGTTACAAAGACCTGCCGCACAACAGTAACTGCTGCATACGCTGTGCTCTACCATTGGCGGAAGATATCAACAATAAGGTTTTATGTGGTCGCTGTTTGCAAAAGCTGCCAGCATTTGATTATGGTTATAGTCTGTTTCGGTATGAAGACGATGTCATCGGTCTTGTGCACCAGTTAAAGTTTGCTGAAAAGATAAGCTACGCGCGAAGTATCGGTGAGATGCTGCTAACTAAGATCGAGCGAGAGGTATTGCCAGAGCAGGGAAGACCAGACTGTTTATTACCGGTACCTTTACATCGGTCTCGACTGCGACAACGTGGTTTTAATCAGTCGATGGAAATATCACGCATCATCGCTAAAAAACTTGAAATACCAATTGATTATGATGCCGTGGTTCGCCAGCGGATCACCGTATCTCAGACGGGATTAAATGCACAGCAACGGCGGAAAAATATCAAAGATGCTTTTCGTGTGGTGGTCGATAACAACTATAAACATGTGCTGATTATTGATGATGTTGTAACTACCGGTTCAACTGTCAATGAACTAGCAAGGATATTGAAGAAAAGTAAAGTAGAGCGTGTCGGTGTGTTAAGTATTGCACGGGCACCAGTGAAGGGTTAAACGTCATCGCCAGACTTCGCTCGCAATGGCGGAGAAGTAATTTTTTTAGACCCTGTCAGCAAACTGATAATCTAGAAACACACCGATAAACAGAACCAGGCCAAACCAGTTGTTATTTAAAAACGCCTGAAAGCAGCGCTCGCGTTCTCTATCCTTGATTAAATATTGTTGATAAGCAGAAAACAAGCTGGCGGCCGTCACGCCTAAATAATAAAAACCGCTAAGTTCAGCACGAAGACCGATGAGTATTAAATTTACAATTAGTAGAAGCTGGATTATGCCAATAATTAATTTATCCTGGTTGCCAAATAAAATTGCTGTTGATTTAACGCCAATCTTAATGTCATCGTCATAATCTACCATGGCATACATTGTGTCGTAGGCGGTCGCCCATAAAATGGTGGCTAAAAAAATCAACCAGGTGACAGCGGTAACTTCATTCGCCTGAGCGGTATATGCCATCGGTGCGGCCCAACCAAAAGCGGCACCTAAATGTATCTGGGGTAAATAATGATAACGTTTCATGAAGGGGTAGCTGACGGCAAGAATAATGCCGCCGATAGACATCCAGATGGTTAATTCATTCATCAGTAGCACTAATGCAAAAGCAGCCAAACTGAGGATGGTAAATACTAGTAGCGTTTCTTTTTCAGTAATCTTTCCTGAGGTAAGCGGACGTTGTTTTGTACGTTCAACTTTGCTATCAATATGCCGGTCAGCGTAATCATTGATTGCACAGCCTGCAGAGCGCATCAAAATAACACCCATAACAAATACAAATAAAACTAGAGGGTCGGGCCATCCTTCGGCGGCAATCCATAGAGCGATTAGTGTGGGCCACAATAATAAAAGGATGCCAATCGGTTTATCCAGACGTGTCAGCTGGACATAAAGCCCGATTTTTTTATAACTGTGGGTTTGTTGAAAAGAAGTGGCCCATTGATTTATGATTACAAATAAATGGCGATAGGCTGCCTCTAGTTTATCCAGTAACGGATGGCTGGCAAGATAGTCGATAAATTTATCAATTTGTTTAAGGGTGGATATAAAAAAAGGTAGAAAAATTTGCCGCCAGAAAACTTTAATCTTTGACTGAGATGCAGAAATAAGGTTTGAAAATGATGTAGACGTATCCATTGAAGAGATTTTACCTGATTCTTATATATTATCTTGCTATGTTATCAATATGTCAGACAAAATCAGTGGTATAGTTTTTATCGGCCCGAATTTTATAGCACTTAATAAGTCATTTATATCATGAAAAATATACGTCGTTTTGAAAATTATATGCCTCAGATTGATGAAACAGCATTTATCGATGAAAGTGCAGTAGTCACAGGCAATGTCGTTATTGGAGAAGACAGTTCTGTCTGGCCATGTTGTTCGATTCGAGGTGATATTCATTCGATCACTATCGGTGAGAGAAGTAATATACAGGATGGCAGTATATTGCATGTAACACATGATAGTGAATATGCGCCAGGCGGTAACAAGCTGACGATTGGCAACGATATTACCGTTGGGCATAACGTTGTTTTACATGCCTGTACGGTTGAGAATCTGTGCTTGATCGGCATGGGTTCGGTAGTGCTGGATGGTGCTGTTGTACAGTCGGGAGCGATGGTCGGTGCGGGTAGTCTGGTACCACCGAATAAAGTTCTTGAGGGCGGGTTTATGTGGTTAGGCAGTCCGGTTAAAAAAGTTCGTGAACTCACTGACAAGGAAAAAGCTTTTCTTGGTTATTCGGCCGGGCATTATGTCGATCTTAAAAATCGCCACTTTAAGCAAAGCAGGTAATACATTTATGTTGCCTTGTTACTCATTATTCGATTCCGTGAATTATTAATTTGGGCGTCATAAATCTGTCAATTTGTGACGTATTAGCGACTATTTTTCCTGATTATATACTATACTCCTCACTATAACGGACATAACTTATTGATTAATATTGGAATAAATCCAGGTTCTAGTGAAAAAAGAAACAACTTTAAATGTCGTAAATCTTAGCCGCAGTCTCCAGGAAAAAGAAACTGAGATAGGATTATTGCAGAAAACGTTCACTGAAATAGGCAGTGAACTCGATCTGGATAAAGTCTTTCAGATTGTCTCCGAACGTGCGCGCGAATTGATTAATGCTGAAACTATATTAATCCCCTTGCTTGATGATAATTGTGAAACTTATACCTATCGTGGTGGTGCCGGCAAGAATGCTGATGAAATTGTTGGTGAATCGTTGCCCTTGGAATATGGTGTTTGTGGATGGGTGTGGAAACAGAAAAGACCCTGGTGGCAGGGTATGCTGGATGAGCTAAGTGACGAAGAAAAAAATCTCTGGGAAAGAGAGGCTGGCAATATGATCCTCGTGCCATTGCAGGGGAAGAGGCATTTTCTCGGTGGCATAGCGGGCCTTAATAAACAGGATGGCAGCACTTTTGATAAAAATGATTTAAATTTACTCCAGCTTTTTGCCAGTATTGTTTCTGTCGCAATAGAAAATGCCATGGCCGTAAAAAGCATGGAGGCATCACATGAGTTAAATGAAGATTATCGCTTTAAGCTGGAAAATCTAAACAAGCAACTGATTGAAAGCAGCAAGGAGCTTGAATATCTGTCGTTATACGATTCTGTTACCGCATTACCCAATCGATCACTATTTCATGACCGCCTTGCTCGGGATATATCTGAAGCTAAACGCAACGATACCGAGGTAGGGGTTTTATTGATTGATATTGATAGCTTCAAGGACATAAATGATACGCTGGGACACGATTACGGTGATCGCCTGCTGAATAAAATTGCACGGCGGTTTGAGGAGGAGATTAAAAATAATGAAACATTGGCACGACTTGGTGGTGATGAATTTATTATTGTGCTGCCTGATCATAATCGGGTAAAAGTGATCAAACGTGCAGAACAACTTATATATAGTTTGAAAGATGCATTTAAAATTGAGCAGAACACTATTGTTGTTAGTGCAAGTGTCGGTGTTTCTGTTTATCCAGAGCACGGTAAGACAATTAGCAACTTATTAAGCCATGCTGATTTTGCGATGTATGAAGCAAAAAGCGGTAACCTTAGTATATGTGTATACAATCCGGACAACGATCATCTGGTGCAGGGCCATCTGGCAATGGTTGCCGATGTTCGAAAAGCATTAGATGAGAAACATTTTGATCTGCATTATCAGCCAAAAATAAGTACTGAAACAGGGCGAATAGTTGCCGCAGAAGCGTTAGGTCGCTGGCATAGTGAGTCTAGAGGTAACGTGCCGCCAATTATATTTATTAAGGTTCTTGAGCAGAATGGCTTGATTGATGAATACACCTATTGGGCTGTAGAAACGGCTCTGGCACAGGCTAAGCAATGGCAGAGTGGTTATAGCACATTGCGTATCGCGGTTAATGTGTCGCCGCAAACTTTGATGCACCCGGATTTTATAGATAATATTAATCTGATTATTAAAGATGAAAAAGATGGTGAATTGTTAACTTTCGAAATCACTGAAAATTTATTTTTATCCGAATTTGATCGGCTAGCTGACGTGCTTGAGCATGTGTGTTCATTAGGTGTGGAGTTATCGATTGATGACTACGGTACGGGTTACTCATCATTAAGCCGTCTACGTCGCCTGCCGGTTAGAGAGTTAAAAATTGATCAGTCTTTTATAAAAGAAATGGTAGCGAATAAGGATGATGAAGCCATTGTGCATTCAACAATAGAGCTTGCGCATAATCTGGGATTAACCGTTGTAGCTGAAGGCGTAGAGACACAAGGTGCATTTGACCTTCTGGATCATCTAGGTTGCGATATTATTCAGGGATACTTAATTAGTAGACCTGTGCCGAATGATGAGTTTGAGGTGCTGTTGCAATAGTAACAATCAGCTGCAGGTATTAAATTAATGTTTTTTGATGTACTTGTTTAGCCTAATGACTTCCTAATATTTTCTATTACCGCTTTTGTTTCTGGTTTAACGCCACGCCATATAAAAAATGATTCTGCGGCCTGTTCGACCAGCATGCCTAATCCATCAAATATATTTTTTACGCCGCACTGCGCGGACCATTTCATGAACGGTGTGGCCTCGGCAGCGTACATCATATCGTAACTGCATGCGTTGAGATTGAAGATGGTATCGGGTAGTTGAGGTAGCTCTCCCTGTAGGCTTGCTGAAGTACCGTTGATAACGACATCAAAAGATGAATCGTTAATTGCATCCAGGCCACAACCATTGATGTTGCCCAGGTCGGAGAAGTCATCTGCTAGTTGCACTGCTTTTTGCGCTGTTCGATTGGCTATTAACAACGAGGCTGGTTGCTGTTCCAGTAATGCTTCGAGTACGCCACGTACTGCACCACCTGCACCGATGATCAAAACATCTTTATCTTTTATCTGAATATTGTGATTTTGTATGAGATCTGCCACCAGGCCAATACCGTCAGTGGTATCACCAAATAAATCGCCGTTGTCTTCAAGTTTTAAGGTGTTGACAGCGCCAGCACGTTGCGCACGTTTGCTGTGTTTTGTCGCGCAGCGCCAGGCATCTTCTTTAAATGGTACAGTGACGTTAAGCCCCTTGCCATTGTGTTGAATAAAGTCATCAACGGCCAGCTCAAATCCGCCTATCTCTGCAAGTACGGCAGAATAGACTAGAGACTGTTTTGTCTGTTCAGCGAACATGCTATGTATTTGCGGAGATTTACTATGCGAAATTGGGTTGCCAAAAACAGCGTAGCAATCAATATCTTTCGTCATTGATCTTTTAGCCATAGTGCGACAGTTTTTGCATAATAAGTAAGAATGCCATCAGCGCCGGCTCGCTTAAAAGCTAATAAACTCTCAAGTACAGTGTCTTTTTCATTAAGCCAGCCATTTTGGGCTGCGGCTTTTAACATGGCGTATTCACCACTGACCTGATATACGTAAGTCGGTACCGAAAAGCTATCTTTAACCCGGCGAACGATATCAAGATAAGGCATGCCCGGTTTTACCATAAACATATCTGCGCCTTCATTAATATCGAGTTCTACTTCGTGCAGCGCCTCGTCAGAGTTGGCAGGATCCATCTGATAACTGTATTTATTTCCGCCCCCAAGATTTTTTGCAGAGCCGACGGCGTCACGGAATGGTCCATAAAAGCTGGATGCGTATTTTGCCGAATAAGAAAGTATGCGGGTATGGATAAAACCATTGGCTTCGAGTGCCTGGCGGATAGCGCCAATACGGCCGTCCATCATGTCTGAAGGTGCGACGATATCAGCACCTGCTTCGGCGTGAGATAACGCCTGCTTAACCAGTACCTCAACAGTTTCATCATTTAACACGTAACCGTTATCATCAGTCAAACCATCCTGGCCGTGACTGGTAAATGGATCGAGAGCGACATCGGTAATAATGCCGAGTTCTGGCAGTACCTTCTTTAACTCTCTAACTGCACTCTGAGCTAGACCCGCTGGGTTAAATGCTTCTGCGGCATTATCAGATTTTTTGTCGTCTGATACCACGGGAAACAATGCGATAGCTGGAATACCTAATTCAAAACACTGTTTCGCCTCCAGTAATAGCTGATCGATACTGAGCCGCTCGACACCTGGCATTGAGGAGACGGCCTCACGTTTATCATTGCCCTCGATAACAAACATCGGGTAGATAAGATCATCGACGGTCAATTTGTTTTCTTGCATCAGGCGACGAGAGAAATCACTGCGACGCATCCGTCTCATGCGAGTTGCTGAAAAAGTACCAGTTTTGGCCACAATCTGCTCCACTGAAAATAGAATTGCCTGTATTGTAACAGGACATAAATTTGATGGCATCAACTGCTGTTGCCATTCTGACATGGTTGTAATTGATTGGCATAATATGCTGAGTAAGCAAATTATTGGTTACTTTCGATAAATTACTTACTATAGAGTGGCAGCGACAGATAAAGGCAGGTAAAACAATGAAAATAATAGCAATGCAGTTAGTTTTGGTGGCATTAATGCTACCGATATCAGGTGTTTACGCAGATCAGGGGGCTGGCGGAGATAATCCGGCAGTGTATCGTCAGCAGGTTAATAAACCTGTTTTGGAGGTTTATGACACGTTATATAAAAGTCTGGAGGACGCCCGGTTTTTTGTTGTTTTTGAGCCCAATATTGGAAAAAATATTGCGCATTTTTCAGAAAAATGGGGAGATGATTATAACCGGAATAATATTACAGAAATACGCAGCATGATTTTCTGTAATGCCTGGTATGCTAATAAAGTAAGTAATCTGGATCCTGACATGCTGGGGTTCTGCCCGTTACATCTCAGCCTGATTGAACGCGAGGGAAAAACCACCGTGTTGTTTAACCGGCCGGGGGTCATTGCGCAGAATAGTCCGGCAAAAGAATTGTTGATGAAGATTGAATCCGAGATAATCGAAGCGATACAACAGGGGTTGTAGACAAGATTAATGACGATTGTAGCAATCCCCGCTATTCTTTATTATTTGCTGCTGTGGAGTCAATACGGCCGAAAAATGATTTGCTATATGGGAATTATACAGGGTGCAAGGTTGATATATTTGAAGGTGCCTGTGGGGGAGAAAAAGCCAGAGTAGATCAAAGTAAATGATGTAATGATAAATCTGTAAACGCAGGTATGTAGTTTATTTAAATGCAATAAAAGCGAGAGCTGGAAAATACCGGGTTTTTTATCTTTATTAACTATAACTGCCGTGATTACTGGAATTCTTCACTGGAATTGCTATAAATAACGTATCTAAATGCGATCAAATTCAGAGTGTTAACAGGTATTTAAGTTACTTATCTGTTAAGCGTCTATCTCACATAGCAATTCTTAAGAATTGCTCGTTCGGTTTTTTGGGGAATAAACATGCCCGATAGTGCTACAAAGCAACGTATTTTTATGGTTGAAGAGTCTGCCACGTTGCGCTATATGCTTGGCAAATCATTAACCAAACAAGGTTATGAGGTTATCAGTGTAGTCAGTTTTGAATCTGCAATTGATGCACTTCAGGAAACAGAGCAGCGCTTGCATGCTATTTTGGTGGGTTGGCCAAATTACGAACATTTTGAAGAATCCAAGCATTTATTGCTGCTGTTAGATCGCGAGCCTTATAGCGAAGTACCAGTAATTTTATTATCCAATGACGCAGAAGTCGAATTGCTTAACTGGATGAGTACGCGTAGTACGACGGCTCTAATTCCATGGGAAAGCTACCAGGAAGTGGTGTCATCACTACAGACGATGTTGGATCCTGAGACTAAGGAGCCGGTTTTAGAACAACGCACGATTCTTCGCGATGCGAAAGCCACTCGGGTTTTATTTGTTGATGATTCAAAAAGTATCCGTACCTATTATCAGCGCTTACTTGAGCGTAATGATTATGAAGTAGTGACGGCCGGTTCTGTTAATGAAGCTTATGAGATTGCACTTAAGCAGTCTATCGATATTGCTATCATTGATTATTTTATGCCCGAGCAAAACGGTTACGTGCTGTGTCAGAAATTACGTGACAATGCACTCACCGCCGATATAAGGACCGCTGTCATTACCGGCACCTATCTGGATTCAGTTATCCGTGACTGCCTTGAGGCCGGTGCTATTGAATGTATGTTTAAAAATGAAGCAGAAGAATTATTTCTGGCACGATTATCAGGAATGCGTCGATTCATTGAAGTGCAACGTTCTATTGAAAAACAACGTGAAAACCTGGCGGCAATTCTAGAGTCTGTAGGCGAAGGTGTTTACGGTGTCGATAAAGACAGCTGTATCACATTTATGAATCCGGCCGCATTAAAATTATTAGGGCTGCATGATGTTAAACCGCTTCTTGGAGTGGTTGCCAATGAAGCATTTCACACGAGTAATTATGAGAGTGGTCGTGACTTATTAAAAGAAGCTTATTATTCAGGTGAGCAACTTAACGGATGGGAAACACAGTTCCGTCATCAAAGTGGTAAAGAAATACCTGTTGATTGCACATTGTATCCATTGTCCGTAAATGGAAAACAGGAAGGTTCAGTTATCGCGTTTCGAGATATTTCTGAACGTAAGATGATGGAAGAAAAATTACGTTGGCAGGCCACACATGATCATCTGACGGGTTTATATAATCGTCGCTATTACGAAAGCCACCTTGATAAAGAGATTAATAAAGTACAGCGTTCAGGGATTATGAGTGCTGTAGTGTATCTGGATCTTGATCGTTTTAAATATGTGAATGACACCGCCGGGCATGAAGTGGGTGATCAACTATTAATTGATTTAAGCCAGGAAGTAAACAAGCATCTACGTAGGCATGATGTTGCTGCACGTATTGGCGGTGATGAATTTGCTCTGATTTTAAATAATGTAGATGAAGCTCTGGCGATTAAAATTGCTGATGAAATCAGAATATCACTTTCACATCTGCGAGTACGTCATGAAGATAAGGTGTATCACGTTAATGCAAGCTTTGGCATTGCGATGATGGATATGCCAAATATAACTGCCGGTGATCTGATGGCAAATGCTGATATCGCATGCCACATATCTAAACGTCTGGGCAGAAATCAGACTCATCTGTATGAGAAAGACAGTGATGAACGTAATACCATGGGCAGTGAGCTTGGCTGGTCAGCGCGCATTAAAGATGCGTTAGAAAAAGATAAGTTCGTGCTGCATTATCAGCCGATCATGCGTATCAAAGATGTTGATCTATTAAACTTGCCAGCTCAGGACGGCGTGTTATGGCAAAGACACTTAAACGATACGAAAAAAGCCCTTAATTATGAAGTTCTTGTTCGAATGATTGATGAAGAGGGTAAAATTATCTATCCAGATAGTTTTATACCGACGGCAGAGCGATTCAATCTGATGACAGATATCGATATGTGGGTACTGGAAAATGCATTGCAGGAAATGGTTGCAACAGGATTGTCGGGTAAACAGTTGCATCTTTCAATTAACATCTCGGGTAATACCGTCGATAGTGATGACTCACTGGATAAAATCAAATCGATGATTGAGAAATATAATGTTAGTCCTAGTTCGTTAACATTTGAGGTTACTGAAACATGCGCTATTGCCAGTCTTGAGCAGGCTAATGACTTCATAAGTGAATTAAGAAGAATCGGTTGCCGTTTTTCTCTGGATGATTTTGGGTCTGGTTTCTGTTCGTTCTCTCAGTTAAAAAATCTGCCTACCGATTATGTCAAGATTGATGGTCAGTTTGTTCGTAGTATGGCTCGTGGAGCAACAGATAGAGCGATAGTTACAGCAATGAATGATGTCGCGCATTCATTAGGGCGTTATACGGTAGCAGAATATGTTGAGAGTCCTGAGATAGTGCGGTTATTGAAGATATGTGGCGTAGATAAAATTCAGGGGAATTATATCTCTGTACCGCTTACCGAGTTGCCTGGTGGTAATGTGATTAAGTTGCCGCAGACACATAATTATTAACTGTCCTGTTATGTCCGGTGTTGCCTCGGCTTTACTTGAGCCAGTCTTTTGGTTTTAAATAATAATTGTAAAGTTTTTCTTCTTCAGAGTTTTTAGCAATCTTTCTGTTGTATTCAAAATGCACGATTGGTGGCAGTGACATCAATATTGATTCCGTGCGTCCTCCCGTTTGCAGGCCAAATAATGTGCCGCGGTCATAGACAAGATTAAATTCAACGTAACGACCTCGACGGTATAACTGAAATGCACGTTGTTCGTCGCTGTAAGCTTCATTTTTTCGGCGTTGTATAATCGGTAGATAAGCATCAATGTAATGGTCGCCTACGCTTTTCATAAAAGCAAAGCTATTAGTAAAGCCCGCATGGTTTAAGTCATCAAAAAACAAGCCACCAATGCCACGCTGCTCATCACGGTGTTTAATGTAAAAATATTCATCACACCAGTTCTTATATTTATCGTATACATCTTCACCAAATGGGTCGCAGGCATCTTTAGCTGCCGTATGCCAGTGTATGCAGTCTTCTTCGTTGCCATAGTATGGTGTTAGATCAAAACCGCCACCGAACCACCAGACCGGGTCTTCATTATCTTTTGTGGCAATAAAAAATCTTACATTGGCGTGTGATGTAGGGATCTTTGGGTTTTTTGGATGTATGACTAAAGAAACGCCCATTGCCTGAAATTCTCGTCCAGCAAGTTCAGGTCGATGCGCCGTCGCTGATGCAGGTAATTGTGAGCCGGATACATGAGAAAAGTTAACGCCGGCCTGCTCAAAGATATCGCCATGACTTAATACGCGTGTGATGCCGCCGCCTTTGCCTGATTCTCGCTGCCATTCATCAGTAATAAAGTCTTCTTTACCATCTTCTTTTGCTAAAGCGTTACAGATGTTCTGTTGAAGTCCTATAAGGTAAGATTTAACGGCTTCGATGTCGGGTATGTCTTTGGTATTCATTTTTTAATAGGGTTGTAATGTTTAATGGCGTTTATTGTCGGATGACATGATTATCGCATAGTCGAATTATTTTTGATGCTTTGCTTGCCTGTTTGTTGTTTGAAAGAATAATTTTGTCGACGCTATGGTGAAAATATTTATGTAGTTCGAGAGCATTTTTCGCTGGCGTTTTCCCTGATATGTTAGCACTAGTGGAAATAATGGCATGGCCCAATGCGTGGCATAACTTTTTCACATCATCATGTTTGCTAATTCGAATAGTTAAGGTGTTTTCAGCACCGATTAACCATAATGGTGCTTTTGGGCTTGCAGTGACGACCCAGCTCGTCGGTTCAAGGTTTTGTGCAATGATTTTTTCTTCTTGTTTGCTTATCGTGGCCAAAGATTTTATTTGATCGATGTCACCAGCCAGCAAAATAAACTGTTTATTCAAAGGCCGTTGTTTGATGATATTTATTTCTTCAACAGCGTCGCGGTTGTAAGGGTCGCAGCCGAGACCATAAATCGTGTCGGTGGGGTAGGCGATGATGCCGCCATTTTTGATGATGTGTGCGGCATGACGAATAGAAAAATCACTTGCCATGAAAAAAATTACTCGTCTTTTTTCTGGGCTTTTTTCTTAGTTGCTTTTTTCTTTACAGATTTCTTTTTGGCTGTTTTTTTCTTGGCCGTTTTCTTTTTCGCTGCCGCTTTTTTCTTAACGACTTTTTTCTTTGCGGCCTTTTTCTTGCCGCGACGGAAAGGTGCGGCAGCGAGTAGTTCTTCACACTCTTTTTGAGTTAATGATGCTGGCTCTTTATCTTTGGGGATTTTGGCATTTTTTAAGCCGTCAGTAATGTAGGGGCCCCAACGGCCATTCAATACCTCGATGTCTGTGCCAGGGAAATTTTTGATGTGTTTGTTGGCGTCAAACTCTTTTTTAGCTGTGACCAGTTCCATCGCCTGTTCATAGGTGATGTTGTACGGGTCAATGTCTTTGTCCTGATATTCTTTGTTGATAGAGACAAACTTGCTGGCATACTTCACGTAAGGGCCAAAGCGACCATAGTTGGTCGACATTGCTTCACCTTCAGGGGTTTCGCCTATGTCACGCGGCAGCTGCATAAGAAACTCTACAGTGTCCATGTCGACGTCGTCCATTTTCATGCCGGGTCTTAAGCTGGCGAAAGCCGGTTTTTCCTCATCGTCTTTATCGCCTATCTGCACGAAGGCACCATAAGGCCCCATGCGGACGCTGACAGGTTTGCCCGTCTTTGGATCTGTTCCTATGTGGCGAGATTGCGCGACATCGGCGCGGCTGACGTTCTCATCTTTGTCTTCACATTGTTCTTTGAAGGGTACCCAGAAGTCTCGCAGTAATGGGATCCACTCGGTTTCGCCGCGAGAGACGCTATCCAGTGCATCTTCTAAATTTGCGGTGAAGTCGTAATCAAGGTATTTCTCGAAATGTTCGGTTAGAAAACGAGTCACGATTTTGCCTATATCTGTGGCGGTAAATCGTCTGTTTTCAAGCTCAACATAATCACGGCTGATCAATGTCGTGATAATACTGGCGTAGGTTGATGGCCGGCCGATGCCATATTCTTCTAGCGTTTTAACTAAACTTGCTTCGGTGAATCTGGGTGGTGGCTCGGTGAAATGTTGCTCATTTCGGATCTCAATCAGTTTGAGTTTTTCGCCTTCTTTTAAATCTGGCAGCAGTTTTTCTTTATCGTCATCTTTATCTTCATCCTGGCCTTCCATGTAAACAGCCATGAAGCCTGGGTGGCGAATGGTAGAGCCTGATGCGCGGAATGTATTACCTGCGCCACAACCAAATGTTGCACTGACCGTATCTAATGTGGCGTATATCATCTGGCATGCCATAGTGCGTTTCCAGATCAAATCGTATAAAGCATACTGATCATCTTTGAGACGGTCTTTTATTTCTTCAGGAATACGATTGACAGAAGTAGGTCGTATTGCTTCATGTGCCTCTTGCGCATTTTTTGATTTATTTTTATAAATGTTTACAGATTCAGGTACATTATCTTTGCCGTAGCGACTCTCGATCAGGTCACGTATTTCAACGATAGCTTCGTCAGCCAGGTGTAATGAATCGGTACGCATGTAGGTGATGAGACCAACGGTTTCGCCACCGATATCGATGCCTTCATAAAGCTGCTGGGCGGCACGCATGGTGCGCTGTGTTGAAAAACGTAGTTTCCTTGCCGCATCCTGCTGCAGTGTCGAGGTGGTAAAAGGTGCAGTCGGGTTACGTTTGCGTTGTTTCTTCTCTACCTTGTCAACGTTTAATACATTATTGCCCGCGCTTAATAATGTATTTCGTGTGGATGTTGCGCGGGTTTCATCGGTAATGGAGAATTGTTTTATTTTCTCGTTTTCAAACTGATACAGTTTTGCGGTAAAGTTTTTACTGTCTTTTACCGTGTCGGCTTCAATGGTCCAGTATTCTTGCGGGTCAAAGTTATCAATTTCAATCTCGCGCTCAACGATTAAACGCAAAGCCGGGCTTTGCACACGTCCGGCTGATAAGCCTCGCTGTACTTTTTTCCATAATAATGGTGAAAGATTAAAGCCTACGAGATAATCCAGTGCGCGGCGTGCGAGCTGAGCATTGATCAAATTAGTGGATAATTCTCCCGGGGTTGCGATGGCTTGTTGGATAGCCTTTTTGGTGACCTCGTTAAAAGCCACGCGGTGAACTTCTTTACCTTTTAATAAATCTTTCTCTTTCAGTATCTCGTATATATGCCAGGCAATGGCTTCGCCTTCACGATCTTGGTCAGTTGCGAGATAGAGTGTGTCAGCCTTTTTTAGCAGGGATATTATTTTGTTAACGTGTTTTTCATTGCGCTCGATCAGCTGGTACTTCATTTCGAAGTCATGTTCTGTATCGATGGCGTTGGATTTTGGGATTAAATCACGTACGTGACCATATGAAGCATAGACTTTGAAGTCTTTACCTAGATATTTTTCGATGGTTTTCGCTTTGGCGGGCGACTCTACGATAACAAGGTTTTTGCTCATGCGATTTTTCAGATAGCTCTATTTAGTATAACTAGTGGGTTTAATGAAGCTGGTCGATAGTTTCATCAAAAATAAAATCTTCCATTAAGGCAAGAGCGTTTTCTTCGCCTGGATGAGTATGCAGCACTATCATGATAATCCATTTTAGCTGTTCGGCATCAAGTGGATGTCCTAGTGCGACAACTCGGTCGAGGATTAATTCTCGTGTTACCGAGGTAAGGATGTTTGTTTGTTCTAGAAAATTTAAAAAACCGATGCTTTCCATGTCGAGTAGCTTTTTTTCTTCTTTGCTATAAATTCGCGTGCTGGTTTCTTTAACCGGGGTGAATTGTTGCTTTTCCTGTAGATTAGCTAAATCTTCTAACCAGTCAAAAGCCTGATTAATCTCCTGATTATGGAAACCCATTTCTTCCAGGCGAAGTTGAATGCTGTCACGTTCATCAGTTACGCGACTGGTTTCACTAGGCTCATCATCGTCCAGATAACGTTCAAATAAAAACATTAGGACATCAACGACGGACTGTTTAATTATCATTTAAAAAACCTGCGGATACGGAAATAGCTCATATAAGCCACTTAAAATAACTTATAAGTTAGTAAGTTACCTAAATATAAAATGTCTAGTTAACTAACGGTTGCTTGCTTAACTTATATTTGTATAACGGCCATCCTGGCAGACAACAATGCCTTCAAGCTCTAAAATAAGCAACATGGAAGCGACTTCAGCTGCGCTAAATTTGCTGCTAATGACCAGTTCATCAATACTGGAAGGCTCATAAGCGAGGCATTTGAGCAGTTTTTGGTGATCCGGGTCAAGTGTCTGATGTAAATCTTTGCCATTTTCCGGGGTATTTGTTGTGGGTTTTTGGGGGTAGATGGGTTTTTTGTCCACGCAGATGCATAATTCTTCCAGTATGTCATTGGCTGTTTCAACCAGTTTTGCGCCCTGACGAATGAGTTGATGGCAGCCTCTGGCCATAGGGTTGTGTATCGATCCCGGAATTGCAAAGACTTCTTTATTTTGCTCCATGGCTAATCGTGCGGTAATCAAAGAGCCACTTTTTAGTGCGGCTTCTACTACCAGTGTACCAAGAGAAAGTGCACTGATGAGTCGGTTGCGTCGTGGGAACAGTCCGGGTAATGGCTGTGTACCGATGGGCATTTCAGAGATGACTGCGCCATGTTGAGTGATCTCTTGTGCCAGCTTTTGATGGCTTGCCGGATAGATAATATCAAGCCCATGAGCAACGACTGCGATTGTGCCAGCCAGTCCCTGTAATGCGCCTTCATGGCTGGCGCCATCAATACCACTGGCTAGCCCACTGGTTATGGTAATGCCTGCGTTGGATAGATGGCTGGCAAATTCTTTGGCTGTGCTGCGGCCGGCAGCGCTAGGGTTGCGAGTACCAACTATCGCCAGTTGTGGTTGTGCCAGATAATCGGGATCACCTCTTACATATAATATGGGGGGTGCATCAGGCAGATTTTTTAATTGTGCAGGATAATGCTTATCAAAAAAAGTGATGATATGGTGATCATCCTCAAGGCTCCAGTTAAGGTCGGCGTTAATATCTGGTCTTTGATGATTGGTAAGAGCGCTAATTGTTTCAGGTTTTATGGCTATAGCAGAAAGTTGTTTGTGGCTGGCATTAAATATAGCGTCTACACTGCCAAATGTCTCAAGCAGGGTATGGCATGTGCGGCCACCAACGCCAGGAGTATGTCGTAGGTAAAGCCAGTTTTTGAGGGAGTCGATGTGTTCGGCGTTCCTTGCCGTCGCGGTCCTGTGTTTATTCATCCATGAATAATACTTTATTATTAAGCGGTGTGCTTAATTAGAACAACTGTTAAAGCCTTGGCGTGTGAACGTAGTCGAGATTATGGATAGTACGCACTGATTCCAGCGTTAAAGCATAGCTGACGCGATCAAAGGTTTTGAAAATCATCACCAGGCCGCTGCGCTCATTGGGCAGTTTTACTGGTTCACTACTGTGTTTGTTATGCCTGTCACGTATTACGTCTCCCTTAGTATAGGTGGCCAGTAAGTGGCCGACCTCCATGCCATCTCGTTCCCCGACATTGATGACCACAATCTGGAATTGGGCAACGGCAGATAGTGCGTCATATAGTGAAATTATCTGAGCGTTAACATCTCTGTCGGGCAGATGAGGGAAGTACAGGTTGTCTATTTTGCTTCTGTCTTCAGGTAATAAACGGTCACCTATTAATATTTCTCGTTCGGTAAAAGTTAGGTCGCCCGAGGCCGGGTCGTCATAGGCAGTGATACGTACATCGCCAGCATATTTTGCTTCATAGCCTAATATTTCATCGGAGTCAGGGTCGCGTAGTACTTCACCTGGATTGAATACGGCAAAACGAACTCTTTCTTTGTCTATTTCGCCACGGATGTAGACACGAGTTCCTTCACCCAAAATAAGGTGGCTGTCCTGACTGCCTATTATGCGAGGAGCATTTTCAAGCTGTTCTTTGGTGACCACTCTGGGTTTGGTTAAAAATTGCCGGATGGCGTCACCGGGAATACTTGGAATGCTAGCTGCAAGCCCTGATGAGCGCATGCTTGGGCTGAGTTTTTTAACCGGTAAACCTTTGTAATCGCTGTTTACGTCATTGGCTTGCTGAATTTCTTTGTGTTGTGCCTCATTGACCATTATTTGAGGCTGGCCATTAACATAAATCAGCGTTAATACATCACCAGGGAAAATTAAATGGGGGTTTTGAATCTGCCTGTTATTCTGCCAGATTTCGGGCCAGTACCAGGGATCCTGCAGGAACATGCTGGAAATGCCCCATAATGTATCGCCTTTTTTAACCGTGTATTGTCTTGGGTATGAGGCTTTTACGCGAATTTCTTTTTTAGCGGGAGCTGCGGGTTCAACTTCGGCGATAACTGCTGGTTCTTCCACTGCAACAGGGCGAGGCTCTGATGAGCTGCATCCAGATATAATGGTAAGTAGCCCTGAAAGCAGGAAAAAGGGTACAATAATGCGCGATTTGGGAGTAGGTGAGTTATTCATTTTTATTTTTATACCCTGGTTTTTTCGCCCTGAATTCTTATGAAAGTATGTTTTTACGGGCGGTAGTTTTCTTACTATTCTCAATAGTTTAGTAGATAAACTTCAATTACAGAAGCAAGTTTTTCAATGAGTGTAGCAGAAATAACAATATACGCGCTGATTACGGCCGATTTTAAGCGAGATTATCAGCTGATAATATCAGAAACATTTATAGATACATTATGACAATACTAGACATATTACATTACCCGGATAAACGTCTGCGTACCGTGGCAAAACCGGTAGAGAAAGTGGACGATACCATCAAAAAACTGGTGGATGACATGTTTGAAACCATGTACACCGCACCGGGCATCGGTCTGGCGGCTACCCAGATAAATGTGCATCTACAGGTGATAGTGATAGATGTGTCTGAAGATAAAACTCAACCTTTGTGTTTAATAAATCCTGAGATTATTGCCGAAGAAGGCATCGAGAGCTGTGATGAGGGTTGTTTATCGGTGCCAGATATCTATGAAACGGTTGAGCGTTCTGAAAAAGTAACGGTTAAGGCGCTTGATCAAAATGGTGATGAATACACACTACAAGCCAATGAACTGCTGGCAGTATGTATTCAGCACGAAATGGATCATTTACAGGGAAAATTGTTCGTTGATTATTTATCGCCATTAAAATTTCAGCGCATAAAAAAACGCTTGTTAAAAGCTCAACGTGAAGCCAGCCAGCCAGCTGTTTTGTAATTCTATATTTACCCTATTTTCATTAACTCTTTTATATAACAAAAACTATTGTGAGCAATCATCTACGTATTATCTATGCCGGTACGCCGTTTTTTTCGGTTGCTGCGCTGCAAGCATTAATCTTGTCAGAGCATGAAGTGGTCGCAGTATATACTCAGCCCGACCGTCCTGCCGGGCGTGGTCGCGGTCTCATGGCGTCACCGGTAAAAGAAAAAGCGCTGGAATATGGCATTCCTGTGTTTCAACCGGAAACATTAAAAGATGAGCAGGCACAGGACGAATTAAAAGCGCTGAATGCAGACTTGATGGTAGTGACCGCATATGGCCTGTTATTGCCGGAAGCGGTGCTGGAGGCTCCACGACTGGGTTGTATCAATATCCATGCCTCACTGTTGCCGCGGTGGCGTGGGGCCGCGCCCATTCAGCGAGCTATTCTGGCAGGTGATAAAAAAACAGGTATCAGCATCATGCAGATGGATGAAGGTCTTGATACCGGTGATGTGCTGGCTGTGGGAGAATACGAGATCGCTGCTGACGAAACGGGTGCCAGCCTACATGACCAGCTGATGCTTTTGGGCGCTAAAGCATTAATGCTGGCTTTGCCTGCGATTGCTGCACAAACATCTGATCAGGTTAAGCAGGATGGAGCAGATGCCTGTTACGCATCAAAACTCAATAAAGCAGAAGCAAAAATAAACTGGTTGCTGCCGGGCGAAGAAATTGGACGGGCGATCAGAGCGTATAATTCCTGGCCGGTCGCCTACTGTTTCTACGAAAAAAATAATAAACCATCAATTTTGCGTCTCTGGCGAGCTGAAATTATTAAAAAGCACACTGATGCGGTTGCGTTATTGCCAGGTAAAGTAATTGCTGAAACTGCAGCAGGAATTGATATTATGACCGTTGATGGCGTACTTCGTATCACTCAGCTGCAGGCAGAAGGTAAACGCATGATGTCGGCTGCCGATTTTCTTAATGCGAACTCTTTACTCGGTCAAACCTTGAGTTAATGCTGTGACAAATCTCTCTCATCCCGAGCAGTCGAAATCTAAAAAATCTAAAACCAGTGTGGCGCGACAGGCAAGTTTAAAAACTTTGAAGCAGGTGTTTGGCGGCCAGTCTTTATCTGCAGTGCAGGCGCATACGATTGATAAACTTGAAGATGCGCGCGATCGTGGATTAGCCAATGAGATCGTCAATGGTGTGTTACGTTGGCGCTGGCAGCTGGAGTTTTTTGTCTCGCGCCTGGTTAAAAAACCATTGAAGAACAAAGACCTTGATGTGCAGTTGGTATTGCTAATGGCTGTCTATGAATTGAAAGAGTGCCGTACACCGGATTATGCCGTTATCAATGAATCGGTTGAGCTGGTTAGAAAGTCGGGTAAAAAATGGGCCGCTGGATTAGTGAATGCAGTTTTAAGAGGCTTTACTCGTGAAAAAGAAAAACTGATTTCTTCGATCAATGATGACCAGGTTGAATATTCACATCCAGTCTGGATGTTGAAAAAAATAAAAAATGACTGGCCGGAAGACCACTCTTATGGCTGGCAGCGCATTTTAAATGCAAATAATCAACGACCTGCTTTCTGGTTGCGAGTTAATCAGCAGCAGTCTAATGCATCTCAGTATCAGCAGTTACTCAATGATCTTGACATTGGATCTGAGGCTAGTGCCCTGGCAGATCATGCATTAAAGCTATCACGGGGCATTGATGTACGTTTGCTGCCCGGGTTTGCAGAAGGCTCGGTCTCTGTTCAGGATGTCGGTGCGCAGTTGGTGGCGCAATTGCTGGATGCTTCTGCAGGTCATAGAGTGCTGGATCTATGTGCGGCGCCCGGTGGTAAAACCTGTCACATCCTCGAGCGTTATGGCTCGATTGATAAATTGACTGCTGTTGAATTTGACGAACAAAGAATGCAACGTGTAACCGAGAATCTGCAGCGCCTGAGACTATCTGATGCAGTTATGGATGATCCCAGAGTGGAGTTGATCGTTGGCGATGCTCGTGAATATAGAAGTTGGTGGGATGGTAAATTGTTTGATCGTATACTTATCGATGCGCCATGCTCTGCCAGCGGAGTGATCCGACGCCACCCGGATATCAAAACTTTACGGCGAGAGTCTGATATTGAACCGCTGGTGAAAATGCAGTCAGAGATCTTGCTGTCAGCATGGCAAATGTTAGCACCAGGCGGTGAGATGCTATATGTAACCTGTTCGATCTTTAAAGATGAAAATCAGAATCAGATGGCTAATTTTTTAGCTCATATAGGCGATGTCGACAATGATGCGGCTGAAATAAAAATAAAGACTGATTGGGGTGTGTCGTGTAATTATGGTCGACAACTGTTTCCCGGAGAAAGTGATGCGGATGGATTTTATTTTTGCAAGCTGAAGAAGTTGCAGTGAAGCTAGTACTGAAATCATTCCTCGGCAAATGCTCCTGCTTTACCCTACTACCGTCCATCCATGGACATATGCATTGCTCTACTAAGTGACATTCATGTCACGAAGACGTTTTTCAGCATACGGCCTGCAGGGATGCAGGAAGTGCAGATCACGCATGGAGAAGTTATCTGCCACTCCCTCCATGGAGATAATCGCACCGCCGTCCATGGCTCCTTGCGAAATACCATCCATCCATGGATATACACTGAAATCATTCCGGACGATTTTCAGCATACACTCCATCCATGGAGATAAAAATGAAAAATGAGAATATTGAGCGTAAACTTCGCGCATGAAAAATGAAGGTGTTTTAAAATTTATCCTGGTTACAATGTTAGTGTTACTTAGTTAGTTGGCATAATTATGAATATTATAATTTTAGGTGCGGGTCAGGTTGGCGCGAGTGTAGCTGAAAATCTGTCGTCAGAAGCTAATGACATTACCCTGGTAGATACTAATACGGTTGTGCTGAATGATTTAGGCGACCGACTGGATATCCAAACAGTCAACGGTCATGCTTCTCATCCTGATGTTTTAAAAAAAGCGGGCATCAGCGATGCCGATATGCTGGTAGCAGTGACCAATAGTGATGAAACAAATATTGTTGCCTGTCAGATTGCGCACAGTCTGTTTCATACGCCGACGAAGATTGCGCGCGTCCGATCTCAGGAATATCTGAAATACAAGGAATTATTTAATGATAAAACCTTGCCCATCGACGTTTTAATTAGCCCTGAGCAGTTGATCGCAGAACATATCCAACGTTTGATTGAATATCCAGGTGCTTTGCAGGTACTGGATTTTGCCGATGGTCGGGCTCGATTAGTCGGTGTTAAGGCATATTACGGTGGCCCGCTGGTTGGGCATGAAATTTCTGATTTAAGAAAACATATGCCCGGGATCGATTCACGTGTGGCGGCTATCTTCAGGCGTGGTAAAGGTATCGTGCCTGATGGGCATCAGGTGATAGAAGCGGATGATGAAGTATTTTTTATCGCGGCACGAAAAGATATCCGTGCAGTGATGTCCGAGTTGCGCAAACTGGATAAACCCATCAAACGCATCATGCTGGCCGGTGGTGGAAACATTGGTAAACGCCTGGCGGAATCACTAGAAAATAAATACCACGTAAAATTGCTGGAGCGTGATCCCGAACGTGCAAAGCAACTATCCTGTGAATTAAGTAAAACGATTGTGTTGCTTGGCGATACAGCGGATGAAGATCTACTGCTGGAAGAAAATATCGATCAAATGGATGTTTTCTGTGCTTTAACCAATGATGACGAAGCAAATATTTTATCATCGATGCTAGTTAAACGTTTGGGCGCACGAAAAGTTATGTCCTTAATTAACCGCCATGCTTATGTCGATTTGATGGAAAGTGAGGGCACTATAGATGTGGCGATTTCGCCACAGCAAATCACTATCAGTGGTTTGCTCGCTCATGTGCGACGTGGCGATGTCGTTGCAGTGCACTCGTTACGTCGAGGTGCAGCAGAGGCAATCGAAGCGATTGCTCATGGTGACAGCCAGAATTCTAAAGTGGTAGGTAAAACGGTTGAACAGATTAACCTGCCTGCAGGGACTACAATCGGTGCCATCATTCGTGGTGAAGAAGTGATCATGGCGCATCACGATATAGTCATTGAAAATGAAGATCATCTGATCCTGTTCTTGCTGGATAAAAAGAAATTCAATGCTGTTGAAAAACTGTTTCAAGTCGGCGTGACTTTCTTTTAAACAGGGAAGTTTTTAAATTATGCATGCAGCAATCATACAGCGCATCATGGGACAGTTTTTGATGCTGTTCAGTATCACGCTATTACCCCCTGTAGTTATTGATCTGCTCTACCAGGAAGATGCAGCGCGAGCATTTTTTTATAGTTATTTATTATTATTAAGCGCTGGTTTCCTTTTATATCTTCCAGTGAGAAAACAGAAAAATGATTTACGATTACGTGATGGTTTTATCGTGGTCGTATTGTTCTGGATAGTGTTAGGTATTGCTGGTGCAGTGCCTTTTTATCTATATGAGAATCTGGACATCAGTATTACGGATGCTTTATTTGAATCTATATCTGGTTTGACGACTACCGGTGCTACGGTTTTGATTCATCTGGACAGTTTGCCACACAGTATTTTATTCTATCGACAGGAGTTACAGTGGTTAGGTGGTATGGGTATCATCGTATTAGCTGTCGCCGTTATGCCGATGTTAGGTATCGGCGGTATGCAGCTATACAAAGCTGAAGCTCCCGGTCCAGTAAAAGACAATAAGTTAACGCCACGCATAGCCGAAACCGCAAAAGCGCTCTGGTATATTTATCTGGGTTTAACAATAGCCTGTGCAGCCGCTTACTGGTTTGCAGGTATGAATCTATTTGATGCGGTGGCGCATAGTTTTTCTACCGTTGCGATTGGTGGTTTTTCTACGCACGACGCCAGTATTGGTTATTTTGATAACCAGGCGATTGAAATAGTGGCTATCGTTTTTATGTTTCTTGGTGCAGTAAATTTTGCATTGCATTTTTCTGTAGTGCGTTCGAAAAGTTTGATGCCGTATCTCCGAGATTCAGAATTTTTACTGTATGCCAGCTTGTTAATAATTATTTCAATTCTCAGTGTGTATGCTCTGTATAGCCAGTCTGCAAATCATGATTTCGCAAATGCTTTCCGTGAGGCAGTTTTTCAGACAGTTTCGATTGCGACAACGTCTGGTTTTGTTACCTCAGATTATGCCAGCTGGCCAGTTTTTATCCCTGTGCTTTTATTGTTTTCCAGTTTTATTGGTGGCTGTGCGGGTTCTACCGGTGGTGGTATCAAAGTTATTCGCGTGCTGTTATTAATCAAACAGGGGCAGCGGGAGATGTTACGTTTGATCCACCCAAATGCACAGGTCACAGTAAAAGTAGGAAAAATACCGGTTGATAATTCGATTATCGATGCGGTATGGGGTTTTTTTGCAGCCTACGTCGCATTGTTTGCTTTAATCATGCTGGTCTTAATGTTTAATGGGCTAGATCAGATTACAGCTTTTTCTGCGGTGGCTGCGACGATAAATAACCTGGGTCCGGGCTTAGGTGAAGTCAGTGCTAATTATGCTAGCCTCACTGACTTCAATAAACTGTTACTGTGTTTTTCTATGCTTCTTGGCCGACTGGAAATATTTACCTTGTTGGTATTATTGATGCCTGCATTCTGGCGTAAATAAGGTTTTGTAGGCTCTCATGAGTATTAGTGACTCCAATCAAGATAGATATCGTTTTCATTTATCACTTTTGCACCCGCGTCACTGGCTTACATGGATCGCTCTGGGTATTTTTTTTATATTCACGTTTTTACCGATACCTGTCATCGACAGTATCGGTTGTTGGTTGGGAAGCCTCGCCTCACGAAAAAATAGAAAGCGTTTTAAGATAGCGAAGATAAATCTTTCATTATGCTTTCCTGATAAAGCAGACGAAGATATTGACCGCATGGTTGTGGAGCATTTTAGAGCACAGTTTCGTAGTGTATTGCATTATTCTATTTTATGGTGGCGGCCTATTTCTACGGTCAGAAAAATAATACACAAAACTGGGTTTGAGAAAATTGCACAATATCAGCAGCAAGGAAAAAAAATTATTATATTGTTAACGCATAATGTTGGTCTAGAATTTTCTGGCGCAGCTATATCGATGGATCATAAAACTATCGGTCCTTATAAAACTATGCGCAATCCAGTGATTGACTGGATGGTGGCTAAAGGTAGATTGCGTTTTGGGAAAAAACATGGCAATAAATTATTTACTCGTGAGGATGGATTAAGGCCATTGATACGTGAGGTACGTGCCGGCAGTATCTTGGGTTATTTTGCAGATGAAGATCTTGGTGAGAAAAATTCTGTTTTCGCTTCCTTTTATGGTGTGCAAAAAGCAACTATCCCAGTTCTTGGGCGGTTAGCCAAAACATGTGATGCAGTTGTATTGCCATGTGTTAGTTGCTATGAGCCTGAAAGCGGTCGTTACTTGATTAAGCTGCTACCAAAAATTGAAGGTCTGCCAAGTGGTGACGATGAGGTGGATAGTGAGAGCATGAATAAAGCCATTGAGCGTGCTATCGATTATTGTCCTACGCAGTATTTATGGACGTTACGTTATTTTCAAACGCGGCCTGAAGGCGAGGAAGCGGTTTATGATTAGCCATGCGATTACGATTGAGCCGATGACAGATACACAATATGAAAAGCGTTTGTATAAACGTTTGAAACATGGTGTCGGTGAAGCAATTTTAAAATACAACATGATTGAGGATGGTGATCGCGTGATGGTGTGTCTGTCTGGCGGTAAAGACAGTTATGCCATGCTCGACTTATTAATGGCGCTGCAGAAAAAAGCGCCGGTATCATTTGAATTAATTGCGGTGAATCTCGATCAGAAACAGCCGGGTTTTCCTGAGCATGTATTACCTGCATATCTGAATGATCTTGGGGTTGAATATCATATCGTCGAGCAAGACACCTACAGTATTGTTAAGGATAAAATCCCAGAGGGTAAGACCACTTGCGGATTATGTTCGAGGTTACGTCGTGGGATTTTATATTCTTTTGCTGAGAAGATCGGCGCGAGTAAAATTGCCCTGGGTCACCATCAGGACGACATTATCGAAACGTTTTTTCTCAATATGTTTTTTAATGGGCAGTTAAAGACCATGCCGCCTAAATTGTTAAGTGATAATAAGAAACATATTGTTATTCGACCTTTAGCATTATGTAAAGAAAAAGATATTGCGACTTATGCTGCGTTGAAACAGTACCCTGTCATTCCATGTAATTTGTGCGGTTCGCAAGAAAATATGCAACGTAAAGTGGTGAAAGCAATGATTCAGCAGTGGGAGCAGGAATACCCGGGGAGATCTGACCTGATCATGCGAAGTATGCAAAATGTTGTGCCTTCGCATTTGGTAGATGATGAGTTGTTTGATTTTCAGGGTTTGGGAAAAATTGCAGGCGTGTAACTCTACTGAGGGTTTGCGCTGAAGCAGTGTTTTCTTCTGGTTAGTTGACCCCGCAGCCGATAGCCGTCACTCTTGCTTTTTTCGGTAACAGTTATTGACACTCCGCCATCCATGGCTCCTTGTGCCATACCGTCCATCCATGGATGTAACCGCACCGCCTTTCTGGCTCTTTGCGGAATACCGCACATCCCTGTGCATCGACACACCGCCATCCATGGCTCCTAGCGTCATACGGTCCAATCCATGGACGTAAAAAAACCCCAACCGAAGTTGGGGTTTCGAGCTTCCTGCTTGGTGATGAGCCTCGCGCTGTAGCTATTCCGTAGAATTATTTACAAATCCGTGTAAACTTTAGCCTTTCCGTGGTCCGTGTCCATGTTAAATATTCTTAAGCTACCTATGTCCTTATGTCCTTGTATGGCTCTTTCCTTGTGTCCATGTGAGTATTATGGCTGTGTTGATTAGTTTCTGCCATCAGTCAGATGAGGAAGCTTATGTAGGGAAAGGCCTACAAATTTTTTCATCGGTTCTAAAATTTAAGACGGGCACTATTGTGATGAGGTTTGGCATACTATGATTGCGTTATTGCAGCGTGTTAAATCAGCATCAGTCACTGTCAGTGGCGAAAATATTGCCAGTATTCCGCAGGGCTTGCTGGTGTTGCTGGGGGTTGAAAAAGATGACGATGCTCTGACGGCTGAAAAACTTGCGGAGAAAATATTGAAATATCGTGTTTTTTCCGATGCTGAGGACAAAATGAATTTAAGCCTGCTGGATATTAAGGGCTCTGTATTGATGGTGCCGCAGTTTACTCTGGCGGCGGATACTCAAAAAGGTCTTAGGCCAAGCTTTTCAAGTGCCGCCAGCCCTGAAAAAGGATTAGCACTGTTTACACAGCTTATTGATATAATGCGTGTAAAAGGTGAGTCTATGGCTGATGGTCTACCCAAAGACTGGTTGCAGACAGGTCAGTTTGGAGCGGACATGGCAGTAGAACTACTCAATGATGGCCCGGTTACCTTTAATTTGACCATGTGAATTACGAATATGATACATAACATTAGGTTGGAGAAATAAATGACGCAGCGTCAGGCAAGTGTTGAACGCGATACACTGGAAACTCAGATTCAGGTAACAGTTAATCTGGATGGCACCGGTGAATGTAAGCTTGATACCGGTGTACCTTTTCTAGAGCACATGCTCGATCAGGTGGCGCGCCATGGTTTGATCGACCTTGAAATTAAAGCCAAAGGTGATCTGCACATCGATGCACATCACACCGTAGAAGATATAGGTATTACGCTGGGTCAGGCATTTACAAAAGCCATCGGTGATAAAAAAGGCATCGTACGTTATGGCCATGCTTTTGTTCCGCTCGATGAGGCACTGTCACGCGTCGTAATCGATTTTTCTGGCCGCCCCGGTATGGAATATAACGTGAACTTTAAACGTTCAAGTATTGGTGACTTTGATGTTGATCTGTTCCACGAGTTTTTTCAGGGCTTCATCAATCACGCCAATGTAACGTTACACATCGATAACCTAAGCGGCACCAATGCGCATCATATTGCTGAGACTATGTTTAAAGCATTTGGCCGCGCCGTGCGTATGGCCATCGCAGCTGACCCGCGTATGCAGGGTGTTATGCCCAGCACTAAAGGTAGTCTTTAGTGCTCTGTGCGAAGCATCTTTTCCGTCATGACTACGTTAAAAATAGCCTCAAAATTCTCACTTACTCTGTGTAAGCTGCGCTTTTTCGACTATTTTTGCCTAGCCCTGACGAAAAATATACTCCGCACAAAGCACTCCAACTAAGTATAATTATTAAAATAATAGTTTTTTAACATGATTTTTTATTTTTCACTCTTATATCAAACTGAGAAACAGTTGTGAGTTCAACAATCGCTGTCGTTGATTACGGCATGGGCAATTTACGTTCTGTGTCAAAGGCTCTAGAGCATGTAGTGCTGGATAATCAGCGTGTAATTATCAGTTCGGATGCACAGGAAATTGCTGATGCTGAACGTGTGGTGTTCCCCGGTCAGGGTGCAGCACGCGCCTGTATGCAACATCTGCAAGAATTGGATCTGAATGAAGTGGTTTTACAGGCAGCGAGAGAAAAACCGTTTTTAGGAATCTGTATGGGCATGCAGGTGTTGATGGCACACAGCGAAGAGAATCAGGGTGTCGACTGTATGAATTTGTATGCAGGCGAGGTGCGCGCTTTTGCCGATGCGGCTCTAAAGTCACAGATGCAATCATTGAAAATTCCGCACATGGGATGGAGCATGGTGTCGCAGAAACAGGCGCATCCACTGTGGCAGGACATACAGGAAAATAGCCGATTTTATTTTGTGCATAGTTACTATGTCGCTCCGGAAGATACAGCACTGGTTGCCGGCACAACAGAGTATGGCATCGAATTTGTTTCTGCTATCGCCAGAAAAAATGTGTTTGCAGCGCAGTTCCACCCTGAAAAAAGTGCGCATGATGGTTTACAATTACTTAAAAACTTCTGCCGCTGGGACGGCCAAGTTTAATCGCCAGTTATGATGGCTAAATTTAATATTTCTCGAGAAGGGCTATGTTATTAATACCTGCAATTGATTTAAAAGATGGACAATGTGTGCGCCTGCGTCAGGGTGATATGGATGAAAGTACAGTATTTTCTGATGATCCGGTCGCGATGGCAGGGCAATGGGTAGAGGCGGGTGCGCGACGTTTGCACATTGTAGATCTCGATGGTGCTTTTGCGGGTAAACCAAAAAATGCCGATGTGATACATAATATTGCTTCTGCTTATCCTGATTTAAAAATTCAGCTCGGTGGCGGTATTCGTGATGAAGCGACCATCGCAGGCTATCTGGATGCTGGTGTAGATTATTTGATCGTTGGCACTCAAGCCGTCAAAGAACCGCATTTTATAGCCGAAGTATGCGCCGAGTTTCCAACCCACATTATTGTTGGTCTGGATGCTAAAGACGGTAAGGTTGCAACCGATGGCTGGTCGAAATTATCCAAACATGATGTCATTGATATGGCAAAACGTTTTGAAAATGATGGTGTCGAAGCTATTGTTTATACCGATATATCACGTGATGGTATGATGCAGGGTGTGAATGTGGAGGCCACCTTAAAGATGGCGCAGCAGATTAATATTCCGGTGATCGCTTCGGGTGGCATCACCTCGATGGATGATGTCAAAGCCTTAAGTGCGGTTGCTGACGAAGGCATCATGGGTGCGATTACAGGTCGTGCAATCTATGAAGGTACTATCGATTTAAAACAGGCGCAGGCTTGGCTGGACCAGCAATAATGGCATTAGCAAAACGTATTATTCCCTGTCTGGATGTCGATAACGGCCGCGTTGTAAAAGGCGTACAGTTTGTTGATATCCGTGATGCCGGTGATCCCGTAGAGGTCGCCCGTCGTTATGATGCGGAAGGTGCAGATGAGATTACCTTTCTGGATATAACAGCTAGTTCTGATGATCGCGAGACGATTGTGCATGTGGTGGAAAAAGTCGCAAACGAAGTGTTTATCCCCTTAACCGTAGGCGGTGGTATTCGTACAATAGATGATGTACGTAGAATGTTGAACGCGGGTGCAGATAAAGTAGCGATAAACACGGCAGCAGTTTTTAATCCAGAATTCGTGCGAGAGGCTTCAGATATCGTTGGTTCTCAATGTATCGTGGTGGCTATTGATGCCAAACAGGTCAGCGGCGAAGGTGAGCCGCTACGCTGGGAAATTTTTACTCATGGTGGCAGAAAACCGACGGGCCTGGATGCTATCAAGTGGGCGATGAAAATGGTTGAATATGGCGCAGGTGAAATTTTACTGACAAGTATGGACAGGGATGGCACCAAAATTGGCTTTGATCTGCCGCTAACCCGCGCTATTTCTGAAGCAGTGAGTGTCCCCGTAATTGCGTCTGGTGGGGTCGGGAATCTTGATCACCTTGCAGATGGCGTCATCGAAGGTAAGGCTGATGCAGTATTAGCGGCCAGCATCTTCCACTTTGCTGAATACACCGTGCAAGAAGCCAAGCAGCATATGGCCGATCGCGGTATCGAGATGCGCCTGTGAGCATTAGTAAATTAAGCAAATGAACTGGCTAGATGAAATTCGTTTTGATGAGAAAGGACTGATCCCCACCATTGCGCAGGATGCTACTAGCGGTAAAGTCCTGATGATGGCGTGGATGAGCCGTGAGTCATTACAGCTCACCGCAGAAAAAAAGCAAGCCGTGTACTGGTCGCGTTCCAGAGGAAAACTCTGGCATAAAGGTGAAGAATCAGGCCATACGCAAAAAGTGCTGGATATACGTTTTGACTGTGACGAAGATGTTATTTTGTTAAAAGTTGAACAGCAAGGTGGTATTGCCTGTCATACTGGGCGTGAGAGTTGCTTTTATCGCCAGTTACAGGGTGATCAGTGGGTAGAAGTTGAATCGGTTATTAAAGACCCAGAACAGATTTATTCAAAATAAAATGATATGAATAACCAAGAGATACTGACACAGTTAATGGCGATACTGGAGCAGCGCAAAGGTGCAGCACCAGATTCATCTTATGTCGCTAGCCTGTATGATAAGGGATTAGATGCTATCCTTAAGAAAGTGGGTGAAGAAGCCACAGAGACTGTGATGGCAGCCAAGGATATGGCGCACAATGGTGATCCAGAAAAGCTTGTCTATGAAGTAGCGGATCTCTGGTTCCACACGATGGTATTACTGGCGGATCAAGGGTTATCTGCAGATGATGTATTAAAAGAGCTGGCACGTCGCTTTGGCGTTTCCGGTCATGACGAGAAATCGGCACGAAAGCAATAGTATTTGTAGCTGTTTATTAAGAATTAAAGAGATAAGAGAGTAAAGATTATGGGTATTAGTATTTGGCAATTATTGATTTTATTGGCTGTTGTTATTTTAATCTTTGGCACCAAAAAATTAAAAAATGTGGGTGGTGATTTAGGCTCGGCAATCAAGGGTTTTAAATCAGCGGTGAAAGACGGCGATGACAATGCAAAACAGGAAAAAGTGGCTCAGGATTCAGCTGATACTGACGCTGCAAATACCGAGTCGGTAAAAAAAGAAGATAACGTTTAGTTTTTTATTGACGCTGTACCAGAACGATATATTTTGGTACGCGTTATAAATGACACAGTAAATTATGTTTGACGTTGGCTTCTGGGAAATTCTATTCATTCTTGTGCTAGCTCTGGTTATTATTGGACCAGAGCGGTTACCCGGTGCTGCGCGACAGGTGGGTTTATTTGTAGGTAAAGCACGCCGTTATGTTGAGGGTGTTCGCAGTGAAGTTGAATCTGAGCTTGATATTGGTGAATTTAAGCGCATGCTACACAATCAGGAAGTACAGATAACTGAATTACAGCAACAGTTAAAAACAGGTATTAATGAAGTAAGTACAGATATAAAAAAAGAATTACCTTCTTCTGATTTTCTAAGCGATACTCCTTCCCATTCTGTACATGAAGAACAAGATTCCGATGTAAAAAACGTAGGGTCTGAAGACTCGGCTTCTGCTGATGCAGTGCAAACTAAGCAAGATAAATCCTAACTGCTGGCAGATTGATGGCAGAGCAAGAAGAAAATCCTCCACAAGATCAGCGTAATGAGCTGGATGAGAAAGAACAGACGCTGATGGATCATCTGGTCGAATTACGCGACCGTTTGTTACATATGGTGTTAGCTATCCTTGTTGTTTTTATTGCACTGTTTGCATTTTCTGAAGATATTTTCACCGTAGCGGCCGATCCTTTGCTGGCCTTGATGCCGGAAGGCACATCGATGATTGCTACCGGGGTGACCTCTCCCTTTTTAGTGCCGTTTAAGCTGGTCCTGTTATTATCGGTATTGTTAACGATTCCTTTTTTATTGCATCAGATCTGGTCATTTATCGCGCCCGGTTTATACCGTCATGAAAAACGTATGGCAGGTCCTTTACTGGTATCCAGCGTGCTGCTTTTTTATTGTGGAATTGCTTTTGCCTACTTTGTAATTTTCCCCATACTGTTTCGCTTTTTTATTGGTATCGCGCCGGAGGGTGTAGCGGTAATGACCGATATCGGTCAGTACCTTGATTTCATCATCGCGATTTTTCTTGCTTTTGGTATCGCTTTTGAAGTGCCGGTGGCTACTTTTTTAGTAATCGCTGCAGGTATAACAACCCCCGATAAACTGGCGGGTAAACGTCCTTATATTATTATCGGTGCATTTGTTGTTGGTATGTTGCTGACCCCGCCAGATGTAATTTCGCAATCACTGCTTGCTATCCCTATCTGGTTATTGTTTGAGCTCGGGCTGATCATGTCTCGCATTTTCCTCAAAGAAAAGCCGGAAGAAAACGTGATAATGCAAACTGACGAGTTTGAATTGATTGAAGAAAGCGCCTATTTCCATGAGGGAGAGATGCCTGAAGATCAGCAGACTGAGTCGCAATCAGCCGTAGCAGATGAAGAAGATCAAGAATTAAGTGATGAAGAAATGGAAAAACTGTTTGATGAAGCTGAACAGGAAGAAGAAGATAATAGCCGCGACGATGAAGATGACTCAGACGATGAGCCAGATAACGAGCCAGATAAAAAAGCTTGAAGATAGCGTAAAGGCTTCTCTGTGCTTCTACGGTTTATGCTTTTATTCTGTGTGCGGTTAATTTTAATTCGTTTAAAATATCTCATTAGTGTAAAATCATGACTCAAATACAATCATAGAAAAGAGAAGGGCAGAGAGCTCTTATGGTCGATCGAAGCGTCCCCCGAAGACCCACCCTCCTGATTATCCTGGATGGTTTTGGTGTCAACCCAAGTCGAATTAATAATGCAGTGCAAGAAGCGGATACACCGCGACTGGATGAATATTTTTCTAGAAACTCCCATACTACGTTAGATGCCTGCGGTACTTCTGTCGGTTTGCCTGACGGCCAGATGGGTAATTCTGAAGTTGGTCATATGACACTGGGCAGTGGCTCGGTGATAAGGCAGGACCTCGTTCGTATCAATGATGAAATCGAAAGCGGTGATTTTTTCAGTAATGCAGCATTAGTTGCTGCAGTAGAAGATGCCGCTACCAATGAGCGTCCATTGCATCTTGTTGGTCTTACCTCCAATGGTGGTGTTCATAGCCACATCAACCACCTCAAAGCTTTAATCAAGTTGTGTGCTGACCATAAGGTGAGACCGGTGGTGCACATGACGACGGATGGTCGTGATACTGCGCAAATGTCGGCATTGACGTTTCTCGCTGAAATCGAAGGTCTGCTGGAAGATGCTAATGGCAGTATCGCTACAGTGAGTGGCCGTTATTACTCGATGGATAGAGATAATCGTTGGGATCGAACTGCACTTGCCTGGAATGCGATGGTGAAAGGTGAAGGCCATCACGCAGAAAATGCACGCTACGCAATTGAAGCAGCTTATGCGCACGATGAAACCGATGAGTTTATAAAACCAACGGTGTTAGATAATGCAGAGTTAATTACGTCTGGTGATAACGTTATTTTCTTCAATTTCCGCAATGATCGCTCGCGTCAGCTCACTATGGTGTTAAGTCAGGATGATTTTGCTGAGTTTGATACCGGTGATTTCGAAGGTGCATTGGTGACCTGTTTAACTGAATATGACCCTGAGTTTTTATTGCCCATTGGGTATGCACCTGAGCGTCCACAGGCAACAGTGGCTTCTGTTGTAAGTCGCGCCGGTTATAAGCAGATGCATTGTGCAGAAACTGAAAAATATGCACACGTTACCTATTTCTTTAATGGCGGTAAAAAACAACCATTCGCGGGTGAAGATCACGTCATGGTTAACTCACCAGATGTCGCTACTTACGATCTACAACCAGAAATGAGTGCGGCAGGTGTTGCTGATAAAGTTATCGAGGGCCTGCAGTCCGGTGGTTATGGATTTATCATGGTCAATTTTGCCAATGGCGATATGGTTGGTCACACGGCGGTTCGAGAGGCGGTAATTAAAGCTGTTGAAGCTTTAGATAGAGAAGTTGGACGTGTGCTGGATGCAGCAGCAGAATGTGGTTTTTCTGTGATATTAACCGCCGATCATGGTAATTGTGACGAGATGGTGGATCCTGTTACTCAGGAGCCGCACACGCAACACACGCTGTACCCGGTACCCTGTGTCGTTATTGATGAAGCCAACTGGCATCTGCGTCCAGGCTGCGATTTAAGTGCCGTTGCACCCACAATATTGCAGTTAATGGGCTTACAGCAACCGCCTTCAATGACAGGTAAATCGTTATTGTTGTGTGAGTATTAATTACTTATAAAATTAAAGCCCAGCCAGGTTAAATATGAAATAACCTGGCTGGGCTTTTTTATTGCCTACACTATCACCAATATTTTTTGATGATTACTTATTAATCAATAAAATACGATCTCAATCTCTATAAATACCTATAATCACGCCTTATATGCCTGATATATATCGATATATACGTTTATATATCAAAAACTTGTGAAGTGTGTCTAGTTTTCGACACTCATGTCGATTAATTTTCCATTGGTACTCTATACTGCAATAAACCTTTGCGGTTTCTAAATGTTACAAAATGCTTGTGGTCCATTCTGGCCTGTATTTTTTCCAATTTTTGGATCGTTTTACAATAAGACTAATGGAGTTCTTATGTCGTTATCTGAAATTTATTTGATTGTGCCGAACCCTGTTCTTTCCGGCATGATCTGGTTCTTTGTTGTTTCCGCTGTGTTGTATCTCGCGCGGCTACCGGCAAAAAAATATATTCTGGCTTTCAGTGAGGTAATTCATAATGCCCTGCGTCTTGCAGCGAGTTCAGTGAATTCGGCTGATTCCCGTTTGCAGGCGCGTAACCGTGAAGTGCTGCTTGAAGCGGGTCGCGAAGCCTCTGAACGTATGATTGAACGTGAGTTTGAGCGAGTTGAGAACACGGTGATGAATGACCTGTCGCAATACCCAGCCTTGCAGCGTAAGTTGAGCGAACGTATAACCAGCATCGATGAAGATTATAAGCAGAGTACGGAAGTGCCACCAGATCCACCAGACTGGTGCAAGGTGGTTGAATCGGTTGCAAAAATCGACAGCAACGGTGATGCCATGGTGGCACATATTCTGAAAGACATACATAAGTCGATGATCAAAGCACAGGACAAAGCGATTAAAGAACACAGGCGTGCCTGTATGGAACGCCACGGCGTTTTAAAACGCATGATGCCGCACTGGCGCTCAGTGAAACGGGTACTCGGAGAAGTTGACAATAATATATCCAGCATCCTCGAGCGTGCAACGAAAATCAGTCGTTACATGCAAGATTATGAAGAAATCATTAAGGGCAGCGACCGTGCCACGCGCGTGTTGTCATCCTCGGCAATGAGCCAGTTTTTTGTATCGGCATTTGTGCTCGCCATTGCTGTTGGTGGCGCGGTTGTGAACTTCACGCTGATCGCACGGCCGATGGCTGAAATGGTTGGCGGCCAGAATTTTATCGGCAATTTTAAAGTGTCAGAAATTTCAGCTGTGGTGATTATCCTGGTAGAAATTTCTATGGGACTATTCCTGATGGAATCGTTGCGCATTACGCGCCTGTTCCCAGTGATAGGGGCGCTCAATGATAAACTGCGCGTACGCATGATCTGGATTACTTTTGGTTTCTTGTTTGCGCTCGCCAGCGTTGAAGCTGGCCTTGCCTTTATGCGCGAGATTTTGATGGAAGACGAACTGGCCACCAGTGCAATGTTGCGCGGTGATGGCATGAGTACGATAGCAACCGCTGACTTTGCCTGGATAACCACGGCCGCACAGATGGGTATGGGATTTATCCTGCCGTTTGCGTTAGTGTTTGTAGCTATTCCGTTGGAGACTTTTGTATCTTCAACTCGTACCGTTGTTGGCGTTGTAACATCTGCACTATTGCGAGCATTGGCTTTTGTACTACGTCTGTTAGGTAATATCTCGCGTTATAGTGGCAAGATTGTGGTCAATCTCTATGACCTGATTATCTTTGGGCCACTATGGCTGGAGAGTGTCATTACCCAAAAGATATCTACGGGTAAAGCGAGTAAAAGCGTAGTTAATTCAACTTACCAGGAGGCTACATGAAGCTCTCAATTTTGACTAAAATTATAACAATGTGTCTGTTTGTGTTTCAGGGCATTTTGCTTTCGGGTTGTTCTGACTCTGGCCCAACTAACAGTGGCGTCTATCTGCTATTAGACACCTCAGGCACTTATACAAAAGAACTGAGCAATGCGCAAAAGCTGGTAAATGTTATGTTGGTGAAACTGGAACCTAACGATTCGTTTGCTGTAGCGCGCATCGATACCGGCAGTTTCAGTGAAAAGGATATTATTACCAAAGTAACGTTTAATGATCGTCCGAGTGAAGCAAATAGACAGAAGCGTCATTTTCGTGATGACATGGATCAGTTCGTTAAGGATGTAAAACCATCCAGGTATACTGATATTACTGGTGGCGTATTACAGGCAGCTGAGTATCTGAACGAAAAAGCCACGGGTAAAAAAACGATCCTTATTTATTCAGATCTGAAAGAAGAGTTGCCGGAAGGTTACATACGTGATATTCCATTCCAGCTTGAAGGGTTTGATATTATCGCGCTTAACGTAACCAAATTGCGCAGTGATAACGTTGATCCACGAGAATATATGGACAGACTTGAAGAATGGCAGCGCCGTGTTGAAGAAGGCGGCGGCAGTTGGCGTGTAATTAATGATATGGACAAGCTTGAAAGCGTTCTTCGAGGTTGAAATAAAAAACTCTGATCAGAGTTGAGATGATTGGTAAAAAGCCGTTTTTAAAACGGCTTTTTACTTATTGTTGCATACTCATTAATCTATGCTCACACCGGTGCCGCCTAAACCACAATAACCATTCGGGTTTTTTGCCAGATACTGCTGATGGTAGTCCTCAGCATAATAAAATTCAGGGGCTTCGATGATTTCAGTGGTGATAGGTCCGTATCCTGCTTTGGCCAGTTTCTGCTGAAAATAATCACGCGAAACTTCGGCTGCGTTGCGCTGTTCCTCATTGAAAGTATAGATACCTGAGCGGTATTGTGTGCCTTGATCATTGCCCTGGCGCATGCCCTGTGTCGGGTTATGTGCTTCCCAGAATGCTTTAAGTAATAACTCGATGCTGATCTTTTCAGGATCAAACACAACCAGAACCACCTCATTGTGTCCGGTCATACCGCTACAGACTTCCTGATAACTTGGGTTAGGCGTTAATCCAGCGGCGTAGCCTACGGCGGTGGTGTAGACGCCGTCGATTGGCCAGAATTTTTTCTCAGCGCCCCAGAAGCAACCCATACCGAATATGATCTGTTGCAGGTGGCCGCAAAATGGGGATTGTAAAACATTGCCGTTAACAAAATGTTTATCTGGTACTGGCATGCGTGCATCACGACCGGGCAGTGCCTGTTCTTTTGTTGGTAAATTCTGTAGGCCCATGTTTTATCTCTATTGAGTGGTGTTTATATCTTACTGTTAACCAAGGTAATAATCACTCAGTCGACGAATGGGTATTGATATATATTGTTAGATACATAAGATAGTTCTAATATTGTGTACTTATTGTTGTGTGTTTTCTAAATATTACAATTATAGGTAATGCTGAAACAAGTCAGTATCGATTGCCAGATTAAATTTTAATTGGATCAAAAAGAGTGTTGTTATGAAACTTCTTCAAGTTATAAAATCAATTTTCGTTTTATTTGTTCTTGCTGCGCTTGTTTCGTGCAGTAGCAGTGATACCTCTACAGCAAATGCAGAAACTGGTCGTGTTTCACTGTTAATCACCGACGCCCCTTCAGTTGCTTTCGATCAGATCAATCTGACGATAGAGTCCATCAGTTTTATTCCCGAGCAAGATGATGGCGCAGAAGATGAAGATATAGCCACGAAAGAAGTAATTCTTTTTGATGAGACCCGGGTTATCAATTTGCTCGCATTGAAAAACTTTTCAGACTTACTTGCTACAACAACAGTACCCGTTGGCAGCTACAGTAAAATTCGTTTGCATGTTAGCCAGGTAGAGCTGGTCAACTTGAATCCTGACGGTTCTGTGGCAGAGTCCTATATTGCAAAATTACCGGCGAATGGAAAAATCGATTTAAACCCGCAAGGTTCATTCGATGTGACTAGTGGCGGTCATCTGATGATCGAACTCGATGTCGATGCAGAAAAATCTATCCATATCGTAGAAACAGGCAAGGGTTATAACTTCCGCCCCGTTATTTTTGTCAACATCCTGGGCGAAGAAGAACTAAAACTGACAATCCTGGATGGAAAAGTGCTGGCAAAAACAGATACTGGATTCCAGTTATGTAAAGTTGATGCTGTCGAAGTTAATGATAGCTGCCTTGCCATTTTAATATCAGAAAATACGGTGGTACAGGATGAGAATATAGTCGTAGTCACTGCTGGCGCTATCGACAACGAAGATATTGTGACAGTGTTGGGCAAAGCAGGTGCGCAGAACGTAAGTGCTTTGCATGTTGTACTCGCCCCGGCAGATAAATCAGTTAACAACCAGGCGTTATTCTCAGGTGAAGCAACGTCGGTTGTTGATCTTGATAACAGCTTTGATATGAAAACGGACGATGATAATTCAGTTGTTCTACCTGGCACATCATTAACGGTAACGATTGCTGATGGCGCTCGTGTATTTGATCGATTTGGAACCGTTGTTACTCAAGATAAAATTGCCATTGGTACGGATGTTGATGTGTTTGGCCTGGCGATGCCTGATTTAAGTACCATTGACAAAGTTAAAGCGGCATTTGTTATTTATGATGACAATGTTGAGAGTGTCAGCATCACAGGAACCATTGCAGATATATATGGAACTGAATCGAAAATTTCAGTAACAGTTGTTGATGGTGCGACGACTGTTAATAAATGTGTTGCTATCGAAAACGCACATCTCCTTTTACTGAAAATAGTTGGTAATGACATCGTGCGGGAAGAAATCACCATTAACGATCTGCATATAGGGATGGTTGTCGATGTATACAGTGACGATGATGATATGAATTGTATGCCTGCTGATGTAGTACTGGTAATCGACATGCCTTAAAGAGGGTTGGTCTTCCAGGTAAGAGCCTCGCATCATGCGGGGCTTTTTTATGGTAGCTGGTTTTACAATAAGCTGTATTCGCAGGCAGTGTTATATGAATAACGGTTATTTTTGTTTCATGTGTCCGTTTATCTCTTGCCTAAGATAGGTGGTAAAGATTTTGTGACGACAGGGTTGTCAGGGCGCACAAGAAGATACGTGCATGAATGTTGTTTTCTCTATAATAAATATTGAAGCAGTTTAATGTTGGCTAAATTAAATCTTTAAGTGATTTATTGTTAACAGACTCAATTAGCGCGTTCTCCATGGTTGAGATCGTTTGAGTAACTGATTCAGGGCTGTCTACATTATCTGGGCGTAAGGTAGGCGTTTCTTCAGCGCTGCGCGCAGCATTTAATATCATTTTTATACTGATGTTTTCAATAGATTGACCAGGCAAGAAGTATTGGTTTTTGTCGCCAGAAGTTACTAATAACCTACTGCTGAGTAATGCTGAGATAACGATCATTAGTGCGTTTTCAGAAATATTTGTTGTTTTTGCTAGCGTTTTTAGTGTCCATTCCTGTTCGTTATTATGAAAGCTTACAGCGATGAGTTGCATTACTGTGAGCGCAAGCTTTTCACGAAGCCGACAGCTTAAACGAATAATCTGTGACTGGTCACTGATGTGGTCTGGGTTTTGATGGTAATAAGATATCGAAGAGCCGGTTAATACGATGAGCCAGCTAATGTAAATCCAGATCATAAAAATGATTAAGATGGCGAAGGTAGAGTAAATTGCAGTGTAGTTTGTTGAATTAACAATAAAGGCAGTAAATAATGTGCCAATAATCTTCCATAAAATGGTTGCAATGACTGCGCCATACAAGGCGGATTTTAGCCGAACTTTGGTGTTGGGTATGAGTATATAAATTAAGGTGAAAGTGACGATGGTTAGAATGTAAGGTACAGTTTCCCCGAGTAATAATATAATTGTACCAAAAGGTTCAATCGCTGCAATCTTGTCCATGATTGTAGATGAGTTGAATGAAGCGTTTATACCTGCGGCAGTAAATAGTAGAAGCGGGCCAATTAGTATAACGCTGAGATAATTGCTGAAACGTTGAAATATATTGCGTGTGGTAGTTATCCGCCAGGTGTAATTAAAAGCACTTTCAATTTTTTTAACCAATGATAAAACGGTAAAAATTAGAAGTAGCAGACCTAAGGAGCCTAATACACCCACTTTCATGTTATCTACAAACGAAATTATCTGCTGACTTACCTGTAAGCCTTTTTCACCTAAAGGTTCTAAGAGGCCTGACAGCATAGGTTCTAGTTCATTGTGCGCACCAAAACCTTTGAGTACAGAAAAGCTAACAGCGAGTAAAGGTACGATAGAGAGTAAAGTGGTATATACCAGACTCATGGCGCGGAGCGAGGGTAGTCCACCACTTAAATCACGGGAAGCGGCATAAAATATTCTTAATGCCTGTATTGCGAATGCCTGAATTTTACTTGCCTTTTTCAGGTCTGTTTCCCATAGTAGCTGGGTGAATTTTTTTTGTATGTTAGTAAACATTTTTTAATTAGATAATTAGTTGCTTATTTTACGTTGTTTTAAGCGCCAGTCCTGATAATCACCGGGCTGTTTATAACCCTGCTTGTTGACGTATTCCAGCACACCCCATAAACGATAGAAATGCGCTACTGAATCGACACGAATAATTTCATTACCATCTGGGTCAAAAAAGACAATGCTGGGCGCATAGAACAGATCGAGTGAGCGCGCCCATTCTTTTGCTGTTGTTGTTTTACCCTTGGGTGTTATGACAGGAGTATCGGTCCACATATTAAGCTGTATCGCATTCATTTTCCTGATTTCCTGAATGCTTAACTCTTTAGCCAGTGGGGCACTGTGCAGCAGGTCGCAGGTATGGCAGTTACCCTGTTCGAAAAAAACCGCAGTGGCTTTTTTGTTTTTTAATAGTGCAGCAAGATCGTAAGGTTCTTCAAGGAAAAAATCACGTTCATTTAGCCCGCCTAGCAGAAAATATTCACCCTGGTTGGCGCGTGCAAAATAATCAGAAAACGTTTCTTTTTTATAGAACTCTTCAGTGACATATTGTAATGCTGCACGAAATTTATAAGGTGGGTAATATCCACGAAGGCGAAACACGGGCTTGCCATCCACATCATAAAAAACCAGGGACGGTGTGAAATTTGCTTTGTAATGAATGGATAGTTCACGCTCCGTATACGCTTTTCCGTCAGTGTCAATGACATCATCGATACCCCAGATATCGAAAGCAATAAGGTCGTAGTTTTTTTGTAGATAGTTTTTGATATCGGCGTCAGACAGGCTGGTTTTAATAAACTGTTCACAATAGGCGCAGCGTTTTTGTCCAAAGTAGGTGATGATGCCTTTTTTTCCAGCTTTTTTTGCTGTGGATAGTTCATCGTTGAGGTTGCCGTCTGAGAGCTTGAACCAGTCAGGGTAAACTAGCTCATCGGCCAGTTGTGAGTCATCAAAAGATAGATTTGAATCATTATTATCTGAGTCAGATGGTGTAGAAGAGTAAGCTGTCATTGAAAATAGCAATAACAGTATGGAAAGTGCGACGAATTTTTTGTACATTATCATCTTGTTATCTTACAGATTAGGTGAATTGAGTATATGACAAAAGGCCAGAAAAATATCGTGTCAGCGACGAATTCATCCCCCAGAGTTTTAATGCTCATGGGGACACAATGTACGTTTTGCGGACCAATGATGCAAGTGTTGATGGAATTAATGAAATCCGGGCAGATTGCAGAATTACGTGTGGTTAATGTAGAAGAGAATCCTGAGCTGGCTCTGCAACATGGTGTCAGAAGTGTGCCATGGCTGCAGATAGGACCTTTCCAGTTGGCAGGCTCCCGTTCAAAAAAAGAATTATTGTTATGGATAGAGCGCGCTTCAAGTTTTGAGGGTGTGAGTGACTACCTTGAAGAAGTGTTGTCAGAAGGCAAAATTGAATATGCCAACAAGTTGATTCAGCGATACCCGCAGGCACTTGAGAATGTTATCGATTTGATGGCGGATCCCGAAGCAAAAATAAATGTGCGGCTGGGCGTGGGGGTAATTATTGAAGACATGGCAGTATCAGCAGAATTTAAAACTGTCATACCTCGATTGATAGAGTATTTGTCCAACAAAGATGCACGAATACGCGGTGATGCCTGTCATTATCTGTCATTAACAAAAGATGTTTCCTATGTTCCGGCTATCAAAAAACTGCTATCGGATGAAAATGAAGAAGTCCGAGAAATAGCGCAGGACAGCCTCGATGAGCTGCTGGTTAAATAAGCTAAATGACAACTGACTGTATTACCAGCGGGGCGATAAAGGTCAGTATATTGATGCCGGTGTTTAACGCTGAAAAAACTTTAGCTGAATGTGTCGACAGTATTCTCGGTCAGACACTCGAAGGATTTGAGCTTGTTATTGTCAATGACCACTCCACCGATAAGTCAGTAGAGGTATTGCAGTCATATAATGATTCACGCATCAATATAATTGAAAATGATAAACAAGGTATCGTTTCAGCGTTGAACCTGGGCCTGAAATCCTGCCAGTCCGATTTCGTCGCAAGAATGGACGCAGATGATGTGATGTATGTCGACAGATTAAAAAAGCAGTTTGAGATAATGGCTGCAGATTCATCGATTACCCTGTGTGCTACACAGGCACGAAAGTTTCCTGAGCAAGTAATCAAAGCCGGGTATGTTGAATACATGCGCTGGCAAAATGCCTGCTTATCCAGGCAGGATATCGAAAACCAGATTTATATCGAATCGCCTTTCGCCCATCCTTCCGTCATGTTTCGCAAAAACCGAGTGATTGCTTTAGGGGGTTATAAACATGGTGAATTCCCTGAAGATTATGAATTATGGTTACGTCTATTTCATGCGGGTGAGAGCATGATGAAACTCGATGAAGTATTAATCGACTGGCGTGAATCAGATACTCGTTTATCAAGAACGTCAGCTCGATATTCTGATGCAGCATTCGAGTTACTGCGTGCAGAATATTTGGCTAAAGAAGCACGCTTACAGAACCGGGATATTGTTTTCTGGGGTGCCGGTCGAAAAACCAGGCAGCGAGCTCAGTATTTAATTGATAAGGGGATTAATCCCGTTGCCTGGATTGACATCGATAGTAAAAAAATAGGTAAGGTGTATCACGGTGCCACAACTTTTTCGCCTGATTGGCTGTTAGATGTTAATGAAAAACCGTTTGTTTTAAATTATGTACGTAACCACGGCGTGCGTGAGCTGTGTCGTCAATATCTTGATAAGGCAGGCTATGTCATGGGTAAAGACTATCTGGATGTTGCCTGAATTGTGCACGAACTCATAGTATGAGCCATATTTATTAGCCTTTTATTATTCAAAGATTTATAAAGCAGACCTTCGGTACACATATCTGACTGAGGAAAAACGACCCGAAGCGGATGTTCAACATCAACATCCAAAACAGAAGTGACATAGCAACGGGAACAGTTTACGATAGCTTAGGCCAATAATTATAAGAGAGACAAGGAGTGATAAAACGGCTTTCCTCTGGTTCTGGACAACAAATTCCAGTACGTCAACCACAGTTTCAATTTG
>CAJXZZ010000006.1 GCA_913065105.1 uncultured Gammaproteobacteria bacterium
TGGTCTGTTTCAAAATATTAAAATTCAGCGCTGAGAAAAAATCACTGTAAACATCACGCATGTACGCCTGAAACAGACTGTGCTGGCCACCGTCAGTAAGATTGGGATTATCCCTGTCAGCGAATTCCGCGTCACGCAAGGTCTGTTTATTAAATACGATAAAGTGGTTATGCAACATGCGTATACTGGGCACGCCGGGAGAGGTTAATGGCCAGGTGGCATCCAGACTGGCTTCACCCGCCAGTATCAAAGCTTCTTCGGGATCCGGATACTTTTCGACCATATATTCGATCATGATCTGATTCATGCGATTCCAGACTTTTTTAGTACTCTCAGGCACCTGAGTACGCCGTACCGGCCGGCCTAATGGATCTAGTATCGAATTAGACGTGTTGTATATGATAGAGGCATCAAACTCATTGCTGTGACCTAACGCTTTTCGATACAGCAGCAGATCTTCTGGATTTTTTAACAGGCCATTATTGTTCGCCAGATCATTCAAGTTTTCTGTACTGTTAAAAAACTCGTTGTTCGCCATGCCCTCGGGAATATCGAGCGGTATCGGCCGAAATGGGGTGACAATTTCTCTTGGTCCAGACTGCATTACAAATCCTCAAAAACAATAAAAATATAAAATAAAATACTCCGTCACTCGGAGCTCGAAGCTTTATAAGATGTAGTTTTACCTTAAAGCGAGCCAACATCCACTACTAAAAAAACAATGACGGCATCAGTAAATTCGATCAGCAGCACATCGTTAATTTTTGTAAGCTAAGCCCTGCCAGAAAATAACTATCTCCATGTGTTGAATTATGCCTTTAAATCGCCGTCACTTTCTAAAAGCCATCTCTGCCAGTTTAATAGGCAGCAACCTTTTAGCCTGCACACATAAGAAGTTTTTTAACCCAGATGAAGACATTTTACTCTCTGGTGGTCGACTTGAAGATGAAAACAAACAACAAAACCTGCTGGCCATCATCAATTTAACACAAAGAGAAAAAAGACTTATCGAGACCCCCTTCCTGCCACACGGTATCTACATCCATCCAGGCAACAAATACCGGGTTTTCTGTTTCGAAAAAAATGGCAACAATGCCTGTGAGATTGATCTGCAGACGCAGCGAGTAGTCCGCTCTTTACAGGCAGAACAAGGTCAGGTGTTCTCCGGCCATGCCAGCTTTAGCCTTGATGGTAAAAACATTTACTGCATAGAGAGCCACACAGCCAATTTACAGGGCAGCATAACTATCCGTGATACAGAAACATTTGATATCAGCCAGCAACTTCCAACACTCGGCCTGTCACCACATGACTGCCAGCTGAGCAAAGACAATATATTAACCGTAAGCAATACCGGACAATCGGAATCGGGTTTTCATATACCTTCACTTGTCCGCATAGACATCGCTACAGAAAAATTAACTGAACGAATCAAACTTGATACTGACGATTCAGTTCACGCCAACCTGAACTGCGGACATTTTAAAGTGACTCAGGATAACGATCTGGTGATCGCTTCTGCTCCAAATAATACGGAGGACAAAAACCTTTTAGGCGGCGTCAGCATTCGCAGACAAAATGAAAGCATAAGTACAATGCAAGAACCTGAGGTAGTGATCAAACGTATGACAGGTGAAGCCCTCAGCATCGAAATCAATCAACAGCAGTCTATTGCTGCAATCACACATCCGCAAGCTAATCTATTAACCTTCTGGTCAATTAAAGACAAAAAGATTATCAAAGCTTATGGTTTCGAGAATCCACGCGGTCTCAGCCAGACACTGGACAAAAAGTATTTTATCGTCAGTTACGGAAAACAACCGGCGATGACAAAAATCTCTAGCAAAGATTTAGAGCCACAGGCTGACTCCATCTTGCAACCAACTCTCGCCTCTGGTGAACATATTATTAACTGGTCGAAAACCATACGAGAAATAATGCCAACGCGCATTTATGATTAATAACGAAAGGACAAACTTAAGGGGACAGATCTTTTTTAGCTTTTCAAAATAGATATTCTCCCCTCTTCTTTAATACAGCAGTTGCAGATTAATCGTGGTCTGTCCCCGATCATACATAATGATATTTATCTGATATTAAAAAGCCGCATCAAATCCGACCAGTACATAATTCTCACCTGTAAGGTGCCCTGTCCAGTACGCACCTGTTTTATCGACCGAATCGAGTAGATCCAGATTTACTTCTATTACACCTTTCACATTCCGCATAAAGTAGTAGGAGGTTGATAGTGTTAGCGAATTGATATCGATGCCTTCATAAACAGTATCAGTGTTTTTCATATCGTTAGCATCTGCATAATTGTATAAAACTGAGTATACCCAGTGATCGCTATGGATGTAATCAAGACCAACAAAACTGCCGAACCAGCTGTACTTGGTGTTGACATCAATAAACTCATCCCACTCGTTTTGCAGCAATTGTGCAAACCAGTAGGTTTTATAGCCAGCTTTACCAGACAGGTCGACACCGTAAGAAATTTTGTCCGTGTCACGATCACCGCTCTCAGTGCCGGCAACTCCAGTGGCATTTTTCTGCGTGCCGGAATAACCGAATAAACCAAGATTCACGCCGGCAATATCACCACCAATTCGACCGAATACTGCTTTGCCGCTGTTATTGTCAAACATGTGATCAGGGCGTTTATAACCGGGACTGTTAATCGTGTGATTTTCTGAGATACCGTTACCGTTAACAAGGCCTAGCGATAGATCTACAGGGCCTGCAGTGTAACCAAAAATTGTTCCGCGATCATAGGTTAGACCGGCCATGCGATAAACCATAAAATCCTGAAAAGTTAGTCGTGTTTCGCGCGGGAACATCAGATCTGAAACCTGGAACTGGCCAAGCATCAAGCTGATATCGGAGCCGAAGATATCATCATGAGAGAACCAGGCATCTTCTACAATTACCGAACCATTATCACCTTTCTCTGCAAAGATGGCATAAAAATAGTAACTGATGTGATCGGATAAAGGTGCACTTGATAGCAGTTTGATCAAGTAGGGTGACTGAAAATCGGTATCTGCAGAAATAGTGTCTCCGGTATCAACATCGATTGTCTCGGCTTCTCTGGCCTGCACAAATGCCTGGGTGCGAAGTGCCAGGGGAACACTGTCTGGTAGAGCAAGCATATCATCGCCTGTATCCACCGTTGTATCTTTCCAGTTGGGTAAGCGGTAGTTATCACTAACGAATTGCTCACCAAATTCATTAAGCCTGGGGAAAGCAGCATGGCAGGCGACACAGCTCATATTGTATTTGCGAGCAAATACAGGCATGGCTTCGCTTTTAGTGGGTATTATCAAAACTGAAAAGATCAGTAAAAAGAAAAAAATAAATAAAATAACCAGACCGTTCTTACTGGCCTTAGAGGTTTGTGCATTCATAACTCTCTCCTGAATTAAACAGAAGTTACGGAATCGTTATTTGCAACTATAATGACAAGCCTTCAGTGATGCTTGATATGGATCAATAAAATATTGGTTTCGCGTTGTGCTAAAAATTCACTGCGCTAACTGTAGGCTTTTGGCGGCGATTGCAATCATTCACAATCCCCGCTAACTTTCTACGCCAGAAATAAAGGGGACAGAGTGTCTCCTTTGACATTAATCTACTCAGTCTCTGGCGTTTTATTTCGACGACGAGGTTTAGCCATGATTTCTAAATAAAAGCTTTCCAGCTGTTCTGACTCGGCCCAGCTAATAGATTTATTGATCTCGGCCATATGTATAACCTCACTGCTCGCCTCGTCGACGCCGAACCGGCAGTCAAAATCCCAAAAATCAGCATCGTCAGGTAATTCCCGCCTACGCTCTCTTTTTATATACTTTTTGACTTCATGTTTAATAGAATCAACAAGTCTCGGGAGCTTGATCTTTTCGTGGCTTAATTTAAAGGTTTTTTTCATAATAATCTCAAAGCGGCAACGGGCATCATTGTAAAGGAAAACAGATAACAGAAAGTCATTGTTTATATTAATAAAGAATATTGTTCACTGACTCAGGTTTTCCAGGTCATCGCTAGATAACCTGTTCAAGTATTTTCACTCAATTTTCTTAGACTTTGCCTCAATCAGATTCTCTATAATATTAATCTCTGAATCATCAATTCCAACATCATCCGTTTTCTTACCAAACCAGCCACGCAGTGTTGCAACAATGTCTTTTATCGCACGCCATAATTTAGGCAATAACCAGATAGCAAACAGCACGAATACGATGATAAATGCAACGAATGCCAACGGGTAATTCAATGCCGCCCAAAGTCCACCGACAACGGCCAGGTCCTCTACGATTGAAGCTGTCGCGTTAGTTATTGGTTCCGGTGATGTATTGAGTACCAGTCGTGTGCTGGATTTGGTTAAATGCGAAGTGGCTGCAAGGCTGCCACCGAGTAAAGCTGCTGCCAGTTCAGCGGCCTGGTTAATCTCCAGCCCCTGCGCCGCACCCACTGCCAGCATAGCGCCTGCTGGTATACGGATGAAGGTATGAATCGCGTCCCAGCCTGAGTCGACGCCGGGGATTTTGTCAGCAAAAAATTCGACAAAGTACATCACCCCAGCGGCCATCAATACCAGGGGATCCTGTAATACGGTTAATGATTCTGGCAGTTCTGTATAACCACCCGCGCCCATCAGACCCAGTACTAAAATTGCTGCGTATAAGTTGATGCCAGACGCCCAGGCAACACCCAGCGTTAATGCGATTACGTCAATTGTTTCCATAAGCTATTCGTTTAATTAGATTCGAGTAAAGTTAAGTTACGCAACATAACGAGTAAAATCGTGCCAGAGGTGTCATATCTACAATTATTTTTCACTATTCGTTATTCACTTTTCACTGTCTTGACCACTGTCTTTATCGCCCATCATACTCTTCAAATCAGCAAACGGATTAAAGGTGGCTCCGGGGGCTTTTGCACCATCGAGTGCTATGCCTTTGTTAAGTAGCTCTTCGGTATGGCGCTGGTGTTCGTTATCATGACAATAAATACATAATAGCTCCCAGTTACTGCCATCTGACGGATTGTAGTCATGATCGTGGTTTTTATGATGCACGGTTAATTCCTGCAGATTACTATTAACAAACTCTCTTGCGCATCGACCGCATATCCAGGGATACATTTTTAAAGCCTGGCCACGATAACTATGACCACGTTCTTCGATATCGCGTTTGGCTTTAGCAACGATGCCATCTAACCGTTGCTGTGATTGTGCTTTTTTATCCGTCATTGATTCACCAAATTATTGATTGATTCTGTTTTTTCATATCTATTGCCTAAACAACTGAACACATGCAATACATACAAAAACACTTATAATAGGGGGGAAACATTACCTTTTTTCAGCCATAGTTTCCACATTTATAAGGTCTGCTACCAGTTATGAAATCATTAATTAAAATAGTCGTATTATTCATGTCCATAAACTTCTCTTCATCGCTTTATGCTGCTGACAGCCTGATGGTTAAAACCATAGGATTAGAGTTAGCCAGAGATATCGCCAGCGAAAGCGTCAAAGCTTGCCGCAAACTGGGCTATCAGGTAAGCGCCGTGGTGGTTGACCGTAACGGGCTATTACAGGCTGCGCTACGCGATGACCTGGCGACACGTTTTACATTGCAGATAGCTGAAGAGAAAGCTAACAGCGTTATTCTGTCCGGTATTAATTCTGGTGAATTTCGTAAAGCACGCGACGATATCCGTCCCGAATTAAACCATATGAGAGGCATTATTATCATGCAAGGGGGGCTACCTATAGAAATAGCAGGTTCTAAAATTGGTGCTATTGGCGTCAGTGGCGCACCCGGTGGTCATCTTGACGAACGCTGTGCGCAGCAGGCCCTGGATACTTTAAGTGATCGGATTGATTTTGCAGAGTAAGTAAAAATGATACCACTTATTAAATTTTTGGCATTGCTGCTGGCATTCATGCCTGCACTTCATGCCGAGCCCATCTATAAAGTCATCGATGAAAACGGAAATGTGTCTTATTCATCAACACCGCCACAAAAAAACCAGGACGCAACAGAAATCGATATCAGCGCGCCGCCAACTGAAAGTCAACGGCAAGCAGCGCAGCAACGACATGAAAAAAACGTAAAAGCTGCCGATGAACTTGGTGAAGACAGAAAAAAACAGACAGCACAAAAAAATAATTCACAACGTGAAAAACAGCCGGAATCATCCAGTGATGATCAATATTACGGCTATCCGTATAACAGGCCGCGTCCTCGTGCCATAAAAAATCGACCTGCCAAAAACACACCTACCCAAAGACCAGTCAGTCCCAGGCGTTAACTGTTATTATTTTCAATTGATAGAAATTAAAGAGGACGTTGATCGTCCTCTTTAACAATTAATACTATTTCAAATAACCTTTTATCAAAATCTATAAGAAAGAAGCAAAGAACTTGTGACCGCAGTTGCTGAGAAGTCGGTTGCAATTGTGCTATTAACAAAATCTTCATAATCGCTCGGATCACGAATACCTAACACCAGGTCCAGAGAGACAGACTCCCAGTTATATCCAAGGCCACCATTTAACTGAAGACCATCAAAAGTTTCACTGAAGGAACCTACCTCCCATTTGTCTTTGAAAAGACCGCCGCCTATATAAGCCTTAAAACCTTCTGATGCTAAACCGGTTCCAAAATAAGCCAGTAAATCTATACCAGTGCTTTCTAGATCTGAGAAATCATCATGTTCCAATGAAAAATAGGTTCCTCTAAAAGCAACATTGTCAGAAAGCGCATAACCAAAAGTAAAGGCAAGACCAGACAACTCATCATCTTCATAAGATGAATTATCAGTAGCAATGACACTGCGGTATGTGCCAATACCTAAACTAAATGGCTTTTCCACATTGCCGGAATCGGCAAATGCATTGAATGATATTGCTAGTATTAAAAATGAAAATAAGTGTTTCACTGAACAGCTCCTTGATAAAATGATTAGATAGAATCCAATTTTTGGATTTAATAACAGAGAAATAATATCACATAATAAAGATAATTAGATTTTAACTGTTAAAAATTCTGTTATCTTTAGCTCGCACCATGAGTACGTAACGAAGGGATTACTACCTGAAACAAATCCAACATGTCCTCCATGACGTGATGTTAAAAAATCGATATTATCATTTAATTCGTCTTCATTCGGCACAGTAGTATGAAACATAAATGGATCATCATAAGAATGAATGATCCGTGTAGGTATCTGAATGTTTTTTAAAAACGGCCTACTGCTGCAGCTATCGTAATAATCCTGCGCGCCATCAAATCCATGTAATGGTGCAGTAACTTTATCGTCATAGTCCCAGAAACTTTTTAAACTATTTACATCCACAGCTAGTGGTGAATCAATGTGTTTAAATTTTTTAATATATGTGTTTTTTAATGAACGTAATAAATAATCACGATAAATTTTTGAGACACCTATTTCAAGACGTTTTGCTGCATCATGTAATATAAAAGGAACAGAAACAGCCACCGCTTTTCTGACAGGATTTAAATTTCCCGTTTCGCCTAGCCATTTTAATAAAACATTAGCGCCTAATGAAAATCCAATTACAGCATACGGATAAAAACTGGTTTTATTTTTGATATGTTCAACGATAGCGGAAAGATCACCGGTCTCACCAGAATGATACGCCCTGGCCAATCGATTAAACCGGCCACTACAACCGCGGAAATACATAAACACTGGTTTATAACCTGACTGTTCTAACTGGTACATAATGCCATTCGCATAATGCGAATCTATTGAGCCTTCCAGACCATGCAGTACCAGTACGATTTTATCAGAAGATTTTTTGCTCCAGCATAAATCGATAAAGTCGCCATCATCCAGCTCAACCTGCTCGACAAACAAATCAAGTTTATGTCGTTTTTTAAAAAATACAGGCCACAGGGTCTGTAGATGCGGCGAACGTAACCACCAGGCAGGTTTAAAATCTGATGTTTTTACTGCCATAGTGGCTAATCAAATGGCGTTGATCGAATCTTCTGAACGATAGTGGCTATCAACGGATCACTTGCAACAGAGTTGCCAAGTAGCAGGTCAAGTAATGTTTGGTCAGGATAGGAAAGTAATAGATCAAAATATTCTGTCTGCTGTGATGTTAAATTATCAACGTCTTTATTGACAAAGTTATTCAATAATAGATCCAGCTCAAGCATTCCACGGCGGCATTGCCAGCTATAGTTTATTTTCGTCTCACTTTTCATCATTTATCCACATGGATGGAGCAATTACCGCTGAACGATTCCAGTACGCTATAGCGAGCGTGTAACCATTTTGTGTTTGATTCGACCAATCGCTTTTGTTGGATTCAAACCTTTAGGACAGACGTTGACACAATTCATTATGGTATGACAACGGAATAGCTTGAACGGCCCTTCCAGATCTTCAAGGCGCTTTTCAACAGCCTGATCACGGCTGTCTTCAATAAAACGTGATGCCTGTAACAGTGCCGCTGGCCCTAAAAACTTATCCGGGTTCCACCAGAAAGACGGACACGATGTCGAACAACAGGCACATAGAACACATTCATACAAACCATCAAGATTTTCGCGCTGTTCAGGCGTCTGAGAAAGTTCAACCTCTGGCATCGGATCATTGACGATCAAATAGGGTTTTACCGCTCGGTATTGTTTATAGAACTGATCCATATCGATAATCAGGTCACGTATCACCGGCAGACCGGGTAATGGTTTAATCTGTATCGGCTGTTTTAAACTGGCTACTGAAGTAATACAGGCAAGACCGTTAACACCATTAATGTTCATGCCGTCCGAACCACAGACACCTTCACCGCATGAACGTCTAAAACTTAAAGTCTCGTCCTGCTCATCTTTAATTCGTAATAAAGCGGTAAGCAACATAGCGCCGGGGTCGACGTTCTCAAGTTCGTAACTTTGCACATAAGGTTTTGCGTCTTGCTCTGGATTGTAACGATATATTTTAAATTTCATTGTATCCAACCGTTTTAGTAAACGCGTGGTTTAGGTGGAAAACTTTCAACAGATATGGGTTTTGTTCTTACCGGTTTGTAATCCAGACCATTTTCGAAGGAATACAGACTATGCCGCATCCATGACTTATCATCACGCTCTGGAAAATCTACCCGTGAATGCGCACCGCGGCTTTCTTCTCTGGCATGAGCCGAATGGATTGTCGCCAGTGCTACGGCCATTAGATTATCCAGTTCAAACGCTTCGACTTTTGCGGTATTAAAAGTAAAACTTTGGTCTTCAATTTTTACATTCTTCATACGTTTAATAAGCTGTTCTACTTTTTCCACACCCTGTTTTAAAATATCTTTATCTCTAAATACACCGCAATGATCTTCCATTGCCTGTTTTAATTCATTACGTAAATCTACCACTGTCTCAGCACCTGTACTACTAGTCTCCCCCTGCTGATCAAACCGTTTTACTTTATCAACAACTCGGTTAATAATTTCTTCATCGAGTGCTTTGTGATATTTATTTTCTTTCAGGTAGTCAATAATATGCTTTGCTGCCGCTCGGCCAAACACCAGAATATCCAACAACGAATTACCGCCTAAACGGTTGCCGCCATGTACTGATACACAGGCGCACTCACCTGCAGCATATAAACCTTGCACGGGTTCTTCCGGGGTATCTTTGACTGGTATAACGACCTGTCCAAAACGATTAGTTGGAATACCCCCCATGGTGTAATGTGCAGTCGGGTATACCGGGATAGGTGATTCAGCAGGATCAATACCCAGAAAAGTAATGCAGGTTTGACGAATACCGGGCAGACGTTTTTGTATGACTTCTTCACCCAGATGATCCAGTTTTAACAGTACATGATCTTTTTTCGGTCCACAGCCGCGCCCTTCTTTCACTTCGATGTATATTGCGCGACTAACCACGTCTCGGCTGGCTAAATCTTTTGCTTTAGGCGCATAACGCTCCATCAGGCGTTCGCCATCGCCATTCACCAGGTAACCACCTTCTCCGCGCGCGCCTTCGGTGATCAACATGCCTCTGCCGGCAATGCCTGTGGGATGAAACTGGAAGAACTCCATATCCTGTAATGGAATACCCGCGCGCATCGCCATGCCCATACCATCACCGGTATTGATCAGCGCATTAGTGGTGGTTTTAAATAACTGCCCGGCACCACCGGTTGCCAGCAAGGTAGTTTTGGCTTCGATGACAACTATCTGGCCATCCTGAATATTGAATACCACTGCGCCCAGCACATGACCGCTGTCATCTTTTAATAGGTCCACAGCAAAGTATTCATCAAAAAAATGGGTTTTTGCGCGTATGTTCTGCTGATACAAACTGTGCAAAATCGCATGGCCGGTACGGTCAGCCGCCGCACAGGTTCGAGCCGCCTGGGCACCACCAAAATTCTGACTTTGACCTCCAAAGGCTCGCTGGTAGATCTTACCGTTATCTAAACGCGAAAATGGCACACCGAAATGTTCAAGCTCGTAAACTGCTTTGGGTGCAGCGCGGCACATATATTCGATAGCATCCTGATCACCCAGGTAATCACCGCCTTTGACGGTATCAAACATATGCCAGTGCCAGTTATCATCTAATACATTCGCCAGTGCAGCGTTCATGCCACCTTGTGCCGCAACTGTATGCGAACGCGTAGGAAATACTTTCGAAACCACGGCAACACTTAGATCGGCTTCTGCCAGTTGTAACGAAGCACGCAGACCACCACCACCGGCACCGATAATCAGGGTATCGAATTGTCGTCTTTCTATGGGCTTTCTTTCTATTGAACTCATTAACCAACCGCCGACAATAAAAGGATTCTAAATACCCACAGACCGCTACCTATCAAAGCACCAAGTAACATAGCAAGTATAAAAATTCGCAACATGATGTTATGCACATAATCTAACACCACATCACGCATACCAATCCATGCATGGAACAATAATGCGATAACAAATATGCCTACAACGGTGGTATTGAATGGATTATAAAGCCAGTTTTTCCAGGATTCATAAGCAATGGTATCTGCGCTATAAAAACAGAATACCGCATATAAGATAAACACTACGATATATACCGCACTAACCCGCTGAATCACCCAGGGCCTGAGGCCTTCTAAAACATATAGGCTCATAGACAAACCCTGGCGATAATAACAATCACTGTTATAAGTCCGGCAAGAAATACCAGCCAGGCACCAAATCGAGCCTGAGATTTATCTACGCCAATTTCAGCATCAATAAGTAAAAATCGAATACCCGCAAAAAAATGGTGCGCTAGCGACCATAACAATAAAATCTGCGCGATTAAAATAATTGGCTGATTAAGAATTTGCTGCATCTTTACAAATGATTCTGCTGATTCAAGGGATAAGTCGAGTAGATAAACAGCAAAAGGTAGAGCAAGAAAAAGAAGCACACCAGTGCCACGGTGAGCAAGAGAAACCATACCTGCAAGAGGTAATCGAATTTTTATCAAATTTAGATAAACAGGCCGATGATCAATCATTAATCCACCTTTTATCGTGGACCCTGTTCTGCCTTCCATAGAACGTAAACATATGCCTCAGCCTGTAGCTATTCTTTTATTATTGATGCTGATGTAGGGAAAAGGTTCAACTGACGCAGACCTAATCTAACGACTAAGATGAAGCAAAATAGCAACGATGTCAAGAACGCATGAAGCGCAATAACAATAAAGCGTAAGGACTTAGGTAGCGCGTTTAATAGATACTACCGATCATGATCACCAGACGTTTTTTCACAGCGTCTTTATCATCATAGACAACACCATTTCGTGCAAACTCGGTACGCACACAATGATTATCAGTCGCCGAACATAACTGTTCACTATAAATTTTTTCCAGGACATCTGACATACGGATAGCATATTCCGACACTTCCATATCCGTCATATGATCAACCGCTGGTGATGCCATCACGTGCATTGAGGACAATAATAAACCTGAAATGAATAGTACCACTTGAATAAAACGAACCATCTTTGACTACCTCCTTGATTTATATTTGTGTCAAAACAAGTCTAGAGTCTATGAGCAAGTCCGCTTGACAAGTCACGCCATAAAATGGGCATTACACGACAAAAATATCACCTGTAACCAGCTGATTTGATAGTCGAAAAACAAAAACGCACAACACTGCCGCTAATAACCACACTAAAATAGATAATGATAAATTAGTGGGTATTGTCTAATATCTGTTTACTAGTAGAGTCACCTTAAATTATTGAATAACGGTAAACAGATGAACAACGACTGGAAAGAATTTTTACTCACAAAGGGTGCACACCAGGACGATAATGGATTGTTCCATTTTGACGATGAGCGTGCTGATAATCTGAAAGCTGAGAATACAGATATTATTTGTGATCTCTCACATTTCAGCACGCTGGTCATCGCCGGTGACGATGCCCAGAAATTTATGCAGGGTCAATTCACCAACGATGTAAAACAGATAGATGAGAGTAGCAGTCAGCTCAGTGCTTTTTGCAATAACAAGGGACGTATGATTGCGAATTTTCGATTATTCGAACACAAGAATAATTATTTTCTGACACTGAAAAGCGACCTGGTCGATCTAAGTATTAAACATTTACAAAACTACATACTGCGATCTCATGTCGTCATACAGGATGTCAGCGAACAACTAATCCATTTAGGGTTAAGCGGCAGCAAGGCAACAGAATTGCTGTCATATTTTATTGAAAGCATTAATGAAGAAGTAGACAGTGTTTCGTTTAACGAAAATTATGTTGCTATCCGCATAGCCGGCTCGATACCACGTTACGAAGTCTTCTGCTCTTACGAACACGCTAAAGTTCTCTGGGAAAAAATAACGCAACAGGCAGAAGCTATCAATTCTTCAGCCTGGGACTATTTGAATATACAGGCAGGTATCCCAACCATCGACGCCAATACCAGTGAAGAATTTGTACCGCAGATGGCGAACATGGAATTAATTAATGGCGTGAGTTTTACCAAGGGCTGCTTCACGGGTCAGGAGATTGTTGCCCGCATGCACTATCTTGGCAAACTTAAAAAACGTTGTTACAAAGTACACATCGATACTGAGATAAAACCAGCGACAGGTGATAAATTATTTGCAGAGAATGCAAGAGCCGGACAAAACACTGGATCTATTATTCAGGCAGAAAAAAAACCTGAATCCGGTTATGACGCTCTGGCCGTTATTCAGATTGCAGACACCGAGTCCAGCCTGTTTCTGAATGATGCAGATGGGCCGAAAGTAACCGTTAAAGACTTACCTTACTCTTTTGACACTGAGTAAAACGTAAAAATTTTGATGCTTCGCCGCTGCAGAAACATCTACACACAAAAAGATTACTCTGAAGTTTCTGCTTCCTGACGCATATGCGGGAATAAGATCACATCGCGAATAGAAGGTGCGTCGGTGAGCAACATGACCAGTCGGTCTATACCTATGCCCTCACCTGCAGTCGGCGGCAAGCCAAATTCCAGCGCACGAATATAATCCGCATCAAAGTGCATAGCTTCATCATCGCCGGCATCTTTTTCAGAAACCTGGTGTTGAAAACGTTCAGCCTGATCTTCTGCATCATTTAACTCTGAGAAACCATTGGCTATTTCTCGACCGCCAACAAAAAACTCGAAGCGGTCGGTAACAAAATGATTATCATCATTACGTCGTGCTAATGGTGAGACTTCTGTTGGGTATTCAGTTATGAAGGTGGGATCCATCAAACGATGTTCAACCGTTTTTTCAAAAATTTCTATCTGCACCTTACCCAGACCATAACTATCTTTTAATTTAACGCCAAGTCTACTGGCAAGTTCGCGCGCGCTATCCAGGTCAGATAAAACCTCAGCGGTAATCTCAGGATTAAAATGTAAGATCGAATCAAATACACTCAGACGGGTGAAAGGCATTGCAAAGTCGTAAGTATTACCTTCACTTGTCACCTGTGTGGTACCGAGCAGGTCTGTCGTCAGCTGACGTAATAAATCTTCAGTAATATCCATCAGATCTTTATAATCAGCGTACGCCTGATAAAATTCCAGCATAGTAAATTCTGGGTTATGACGCGTAGAGACACCTTCATTTCTGAAGTTACGATTGATCTCATAAACCCGTTCAAAACCACCAACGACCAGACGTTTTAGATATAACTCTGGTGCGATGCGAAGGTACATAGGCAGGTTGAGTGCGTTATGAAAGGTCTCGAATGGACGCGCCGTAGCGCCGCCTGGAATTATCTGCATCATCGGCGTTTCGACTTCGACAAAACCATTGGTGTCAAAATAGTTTCTGATATATTTTATGATCGCTGTGCGCAGATAAAAACCTTTTTTGACGTCCTCATTCATTATCAGATCGACATAACGCTGGCGATAACGTATTTCGGTATCTGATAAACCATGAAACTTATCTGGCAACGGGCGCAGTGATTTTGTTAACAGCTGAATATCATCTACTTTAACTGACAGTTCATCTGTTTTAGTTTTGAATAAAACCCCGCCAGCACCGATGATATCGCCAACATCCCATTTTTTAAAACCGTCGTTATAAACCCCTTCAGGCAGGCTATCACGTTGCAAAAATAACTGAATACGTCCTGACATGTCCTGCAGTTGTGAGAAACTGGCTTTACCCATGACTCGCTTAGCCATCATACGACCAGCAACAGCAACACGTATATTTAACTCTTCCAGTTCTTCTTTGGTTTTATCCTGATAATGGGTAAGCAGGTCACCCGACAGAGAATCACGACGAAAAGAATTTGGAAAAGCATTTCCTTTTTCACGTAATGCAGATAACTTTTCACGGCGCTGCGCGATTAATTTGTTTTCATCTTCTGCAGTGACAGGACTTTTTTCAGTTTTATTATCAGTGTTCATATTTTTTTGCTTTATATCTATTTAAATAAAATCCGTCATAGCGACGATGTTTTTTTATTATTAACTTTTCACTTTTCGTTATTCACTGCGGCTAAAGCCCACTCTTCAGGCTTGCTTCAATGAACTGGTCCAGGTCACCATCTAATACCGCCTGGGTATTACCTGTTTCAACATTGGTTCTTAAATCTTTTATCCGTGACTGGTCTAATACGTATGAACGTATCTGACTACCCCAGCCAATATCAGATTTTGTTTCTTCTAACGCCTGCTGATCTGCATTGCGTATCTGCACTTCACGTTCATACAATTTAGCTTTTAATTGCTTCATCGCTGATTCTTTATTTTTATGCTGCGAACGGCCGCTCTGACACTGCACAACAACATTGGTCGGTAAATGGGTGATACGCACCGCTGACTCGGTTTTATTTACATGCTGACCACCGGCGCCACTGGCGCGATATACATCAATACGCAAATCTGCCGGGTTAATATCTATTTCGATATCATCATCAATTTCGGGTGAAACAAAAACGGCAGCAAAAGAGGTATGTCGACGATTACCTGAATCAAATGGCGATTTGCGTACCAGGCGATGCACACCTGTTTCCGTACGGAGCCGGCCAAAAACATAATCACCCGAAATGCTGATGGTCGCACTCTTGATGCCGGCGACATCACCCGGTGAGACTTCCATCAACTCGGTTTTAAAACCGTGTGCCTCACCCCAGCGTAAGTACATGCGCAGTAACATTTCTGCCCAGTCCTGTGCTTCTGTACCACCGGAACCTGACTGGATATCAACAAACGCATTACAGGCATCCATTTCGCCAGAAAACATACGACGGAACTCCAGCTCAACGACGTTATTTTCAAGTATTTTTAAATCGTCAACAATGCTGCTTATGCTGTCTTCATCACCTTCTTCAACAGACATTTCCAGCAATTCTTCTGCATCATTTAAACTCGTGTCGAGCTCTTCGATGATGATTACAATTTTTTCCAGTCTCGAACGTTCCTGACCCAACTTTTGGGCATTTTCGGGATCATCCCAGATGCCTGGCTGTTCCAGCTCTCGGTTAACCTCTTCTAACTCTTCCTTACGTCGATCAAAGTCAAAGATACCCCCTAAGTGAATCAGTGCGTTCACGCAGGTCATTGATCTGGTTGGTTATCGGGTTAATCTCTATCATACGAATCACAGGCTATTTGTTAGCACGCATGATACCGGAGAAAGCGTCTGGATTCACTCAAAATTCAGTGTTTAAGTTTATAAAACTACCGGTTTTGGTTTCTTCGCGACATCATTACGCAGATAAACCGGAATTGCCTTTGCAGCAGTAACCGTATTACCCGCGTTGAATTCATCTACCGCCAGCTTGGCTATTACCTCTGCACTGGGAAAACAATCTGGAAGGATCGTTGATAGTTGGCAGTTAAGCGTTAGCAGTAACCGATCATTGTAACTTGCCCAACCGGTGCCAGCACCTGCCCAGGGTTCGTCCGATCGGCTTAACATCTCTGGCAGATGAATTTTATCCGGTGAAACCACGCATTCTTCAGCCTGCAAACACCATTGCTGTTCCTGCAGATAATAAGCCGCCCAGTAGACCTCATCCATGCGTGCATCGATTGCCACTAAAATACGGGGGATATCTGTTTCTTCGTAAGCACGCTGAGCGATAGCTTTTAGCGTTGATATCGGGATGACAGGAATATCATGGGCGAAAGATATACCCTGTACAACACCCGCCGCAATCCTCAGCCCCATGAATGAGCCCGGCCCCCGACCAAAGGCGATAGCATCCAGACTCTTTACCGTCAGGTCTGCGGCCAGTAGCAGATCATCGATCATCTTTAGAATCAGACGGCTGTGTTCACGTGGAGCAAGCTGGTAGTTTGAGCTTAGTTCGCCATCGATATATAAAGCCGCAGAACAGGCCTCGGTAGCAGTATCAATAGCAAGAATTTTCATACGGCCTGTGCGATGTTCTGGTCTGCTCTATCTGCATCGCTAAGTTTCTGGAAAAACATTTCAACGTCCTTAACATCGGATGTTTGCGGCATTGAAGGTAAGCTGTTTAAAAATATCCGACCATACGATTTTTGTTTCAGACGCGGGTCACCGATCATCACCACGCCAGAATCGTTTACATCACGTATCAGACGACCGACACCCTGTTTTAATGCGATCACCGCCTGCGGTACCTGAAATTCCATAAATGGCTGACCACCATTTCGTTTGATGGTGTCAATGCGCGCCTGCATTACCGGGTCACCGGGAGAAGCAAAAGGTAATTTATCGATAATCACGCAGGATAAACTTCTGCCGCGTACGTCAACACCTTCCCAGAAACTTGAGGTACCCAGTAATACCGCATTATCTGTCTGACGAAATTTTTCCAGTAACTGGTGCTTTGGCAGATCGCCCTGCACTAGCAGTTCATAAGGTAGCACCTGTTTCAGATAGTCGCGCGCCTTATACATAGCAGAATAACTGGTAAATAAAACAAACGCCCTGCCCTGACTGGCGTGCAGTACTGGAACGGCCGCCTTCATTAATTCAGTGGTGTAAGAAAAATCTGCAGGCTGCGGTAAATTATCAGGTAGATACAACAGGCTCTGTTTTTCATAATCAAAAGGACTATCCCAGACGCCACTCTGATAATCGACAAGACCAATATTATTAGCGAAGTGATTAAACTGCTTATTGACCTGCAATGTCGCCGAAGTAAATAACCAGCTAGCTGAAAAATTATCGGTATGTTGTTGAAATATCTCTGCGACATCGATCGGTGTGACATGTAACATAAAACTTTTAGTATAAGTTTCATACCACAACACAGAGTTATCCTGTTGCTCGTCTGCATGACCCGCAGTCATCGTATTATTGTTTTGAAAAAACTTCAGTCGAGAAAAAATAACTTGCGCTCGTTCTAAACACTGCTCTAATCCACGGCTACGTTCAGCGGCTGTTTTCAATACCAGAATTAAATCATCTAACGCTGTTGCCAGGTTTTCTAATGATTGCTTGACTGAAGATTTATTTTGTATATTCAGCCACGCATCACGCAGACCCGCTTCTCCGAGCGTTAACCTAAAATCCTGCCCCGCTTTTTCTAATTGCTCGGCATAATCTCGTAGTTCAACCATATCCGAAGCATCATTCACCTGCTCAGCGATGGTATCTCTCGCCAATGAGATAAGTTGACGACTACTCACCGTATCACCAAAAAAACGTGCGGCCACATCATAGAGCTGGTGCGCCTCATCAATAACAAAAGCATCCGCAGCGGGCAATAATTCAGCGAACCCTTCGTTTTTCAGGGTCATGTCAGCCAACAATAAATGATGATTAATCACTACGACGTCGGCAGCCTGGGCTTCCTTACGCGCATTAACAATAAAACATTTTTCCCACGATTCACACTCACCGCCTAAACAGTTATCGGCTGTTGATGTCACCATGGGCCAGACGTAAGAATCTTCCGCGATACTGGTAAGCTCTGAAATGTCACCGGATTGCGTCAATTTAGACCATTCATTCACTTCGCTGAGAATACTGCGGGTTTCGCGATTGATGAAACCTAACTCTGGCGCCAACTTAAGTCGGTGCAAACAAAGGTAATTGCTACGGCCTTTTAACAGGGCAGAAGTCGACTGCACCGATAACGCTTTGGTTACACGGGGTAAATCGGTATGAAACAATTGATCCTGCAGATGCCGCGTGCCGGTCGATATGATAACTTTTTTACCCGACAGTAATGCGGGCACCAGGTAAGCAAACGTTTTACCGATGCCGGTGCCAGCTTCTGCTGCGAGGATTTTTCCAGATGCTATAGCATCATCGATGGCATCACACAAAGCCAGCTGACTATCACGAACCTGATAGCCGCTAACCTGTTTAAAAAATGGACCCTGTGGCCCTAAAAAGTCAGACGAACGTTGCATGTGATTTACTTGATGGCCGTTAAATGGTTAATGCGTTGATTTTCTGGTTAGCGCGCTGATAGGTCGCATCATCATTCAGGGCTTTACTTGCAGCACGTATAAACGACCAGTTCAAAAGCTGTAATTGCACATTACTCTGTGCAAAACTGTTACTGCGTTTAGCCATATCTACCGATCGTTTGGGCGAGTCCGTCTGCAGTGCGATCCATGATAATCGGCTCCAGGCAGGCGCATAGTCGGCTCTAATACGAAGCACACGTTCTAACTTATCCGTCGCTGCATCAAAACTGCTGTTTTCGATCAGCGCATCAACTTCATTTAATAAAACATTAATGGCTTCGAACTCCGTTGCATCTGTTAACCGCCAGGCTTTATATTTATAACCGGCGGGTTTATCGGCAAGGCTGTCATAAACTTCATGTTTTTCTGTCGACGCACAGGAAACCAGCAATATTGAAAAAATAAGATAACTTGAAATCCGTAAAAGGTAAAACATAAAAACCATTTTTACTCGAATAAATCAAAAAACCAGTTAGAACGTCCCGTTGTTTCACAGTCGCTCATCTGATTCGGCTGGGTGCCTTTAATAAAGCTCAATTCTACCGCATTTTCACAGCCCTGCTCAGCCAGTAATCCATTTTTTGTATCAATCCAGTATGTTTCCAGATCCGTCCTTTCAGGCAACTGATAGGGTTTATAAGCAACCTCTTTGATCAGATTCGACCAGATTTTCATGGCACCTGATGAACCCGTCAACGTTGTTGGTAGATTATCATCAAACCCTGTCCAGACCACTGCTACCACATCGCCTGAAAAACCTGCAAACCAGCTATCTCTCAGATCATCCGATGTCCCTGTTTTGCCTGCTACCTGCAAATTCAAATTTTTAGACAGGTGTTTCGCGGTGCCGTATTTAGTCACATCGATAAGTGCCGAATTAATCAGAACCACGGCTTCAGGTTTCACCTGAATCGCGACATCAAGCGAATAACGCTCTAGAGGTTTACGCGTTTTATCGAGCACCGCTGTCACGCTCCTCAACGGACTGTGAAAGCCATTGGCTGAAAAGCTTTGATAGATGGAAGCGACTTCCATCGGAGACATATTTACCGCACCAAGTGTCAGCGATGGGTAGGCAGGCACCTCTTTACCACCTAATGCAAAAAGTGTTTTTGTGACATTGTCTAAACCAACATCAAGGCCGGTTCTAACCGCGGGAACGTTATATGAATTAAGCAATGATTCATACAAGGTGACATCACCATGGAATTTTTTATCATAGTTTTCTGGTTTCCAGTCGGACTGATTTGAATCCTGGTAGATAAATTCAGAATCATCGAGTAGCGTGGCCAGGGTATATTTTTCTTCATCTTCTAAAGCGGTTAAATAAACCACAGGTTTAATTAATGACCCTATCTGTCTTTCTGCATTCAATGCACGATTAAACCCCTTGAAGGACGGGTTTCTATCACCAACAACCGCTAATACATCACCATTTAGTGGCGACACGACAACGGCAGCAGACTGTAACTTTTCATCTTTCGATAATAGAGGTAAAGTATTCTTTATTGCCTGTTCAGTTTTAAACTGGATATACGGGTCAAGCGTCGTAAAGACACGCAAACCTTCAGAACTTAGATCATCAGACTGATAATCCTGTTGCAGCTGCAGTTTCACCACATCGATAAAAGCTGGATATCTACCTGAGCTTGCATGTCTCACGGTATCTACAGGTTTAACTGATAATAGCTCTAACTGACGTGACGTTATAAGATCAGCTTGCGCCATGGCAGACAAAACAACATTGCGTCGTTCGCGTGCATGATCAGGATTTCTTTTAGGGTTGTAGTAAGACGCACCTTTGACCATACCAACCAGTAATGCCATCTCATCGATAGACAGGTGTTTTAATGACTTACCGAAATAGAATTCACTGGCAAGTCCAAAACCATGGATAGCACGGCGTCCATCCTGACCTAGATAGATTTCATTTATATAGGTTTCTAAAATTAACTTTTTATCGTAGTGATACTCAAGTAACAATGACATGAATGCTTCATTGATCTTCCTGGATATTTTTTTCTCCTGACTGAGAAATAAATTCTTAACCAGTTGTTGTGTCAGCGTGCTACCTCCCTGTACAGTCTGGCCCGAATAAAGATTAACAACCAGAGCCCTGGCGATAGAGCGTGGGTCAACGCCCCAGTGAGAAAAATAGCGGCGATCTTCGATCAATAACAACATCTTAATAAAGATATCAGGTACTTCATCAATCTTGAGCAACACCCTGTCCTGAGAATGCGAGGGAAATATTCCGGTTAAGTAACCTGCATCAAATCGCACCAGATCAGCATTACTATTCGAATAGATATTGATCAGCTCTACCACTTTATTGTTTTCTATATTTACGCGGATCGTATGTGCAGGTTCGTTACCATCCCAAAATATAAAATCACGGGTTTTAATCTCAAAGATATTCTGCCGATGACGATACTGCGCAAACTTCTGCGGAAGTTGTTCGACGTTCTGATAATTCAGATAATTTAATTCAAAGTCTAATTGTTCAGCCGAGATTGATTTGCCGACATAGAGCTCTAGTGGTCGGGCATAAACATGTGCTGGTAATTGCCAGATGCGACCTTCGAATCGCTGGGTAATACGCTGATCCTGAATAAAAAGATAAAACAGAAAAACGAGTAGTGAGAGCGGTAGGAGAATAAAGACAACAGCGCGTTTAAAAGATATTTTTTTTCTTGTGGCCGGTATCTTAGACGTTCGCCGTCTATGTGATTGCTGTTTTTTTGCTACCGTTTTCTTCGGATTTTTAGCCTTATGTTTATCAGCTGAAGAGGATTTTTTTTTATTTGACGGCATTAAGAACTAGCGCAACATGATGAAAAGTTTAATCATACTCATACTTTCTTTTGAAGAACAGCTACCTGTAGACTTTTTTCTTTGTACTATTTTTGTATGGATTATTGTCTTCACTGCCCTTAAATTCAATACTTATTGGCGTGCCGACAGAGTGCAGCTCTTTCCTGAAAAAATTAGTTAGATAACGTTTGTAGACGGCAGGCACTTTACTTATCTGGTTACCATGCACAATGATCCTCGGCGGATTCATTCCGCCCTGATGTGCATAGCGTAATTTTATTCTACGCCCGTTTATCATGGGTGGTTGATGCGACTGCACTGCTTTCTCTAATAGTCGAGTTAGATCTGACGTTGAATATTTTTGTATTGCTGAGGCATAGGCACGATCGATTGCCTCATACAGTTTACCCACACCCGAGCCATGCAATGCGGAGATAAAAAATGTTTCTGCAAAACGCACGAAGGGTAATTGCTTATCGAGCCCCTTATGGATCAACTCTTTTTGGTAATCATCCATGCCGTCCCATTTATTGATAACCAGGACTAGCGCGCGCCCGGCTTCCAGTGCATAACCGATAAGATGCAGATCTTGATCCGCGATCTCAGTTCTGGCGTCGATCATCATAATAACTACGTTACTACGTTCGATTGCCTGCATGGATTTAATGATACTGAATTTTTCGATGACTTCATGAACAGCGCGTTTTCGGCGGATGCCGGCCGTGTCTATGAAGGTATACTTTTTGCCATCTCGCTCAAAGGGAATAAACACGCTGTCACGCGTTGTGCCCGGCATATCAAATACGACCACACGTTCTTCGCCAAGAAAGCGATTGACCAGGGTTGATTTGCCGACATTTGGCCGACCGATAATGGCAACTTTTACCCTGTTTTCCTCAATATCCTCATCCAGATTTTCATCTATGTCTGCTGATAAAGTTTCATCAACTTCATCAGCGTCGTTGTGGAGATCAAGATCGGTAGCAGCGTGGTCAGTGTCTTCTGCATTACTTAAAGCGAACGTATGCAACACGTTCGACAGCATGGACTGAATACCACGGTTTTGTGAAGCAGCGATAGACAGTGGCTCGCCCAAACCCAGTGAAAAGAACTCACCGGCTACGGTTCGCGCATCCAGACCATCTATTTTATTTAAAACCAGCTTAACGAGTTTGCCTGTGCGTCTTAGTGATTCTGCAATAACTTGATCGGCAGGTGTTAGACCATCACGTGCGTCCACCATAAAAAGAATAATATCGCTTTCCTCAACCGCGAGCAGCGTCTGCCTTGCCATGTGCGTATCGAGTTCTTCGCTTTCCCCGCTCAGACCACCGGTATCAACAACGATAAAATCTGCAGACATGGTGTCTGATGCTTCAAATTGAACGCGACCATATTTCCGATCACGGGTCAGGCCGGGGTAATCGGCAACTAACGCATCGCGTGATTTTGTTAATACGTTGAACAGGGTTGATTTACCGACATTAGGCCGGCCAACCAGTGCGATGACAACTTCGAGTTTAGCGATTGATGACATATAGACTAGAAGTCGACGTCACGTTCATGCAGTGCAAGTGAGTACACAATGCCACCACGGGTAACAACCACAAGGCGATCCTTTCCTTTTACGATTGGCGGAACAATAATACCTGTACCGAGTTCCCAGCCCAGATCATCGTATTGGCCAAGCTGATAGCGTGCAATAAAGTGACCGTCATATCGCGATAACACGTGTACGAAACCTTCAAAATCGCCCACTGCCAGGTAATCACCAATAATGGTGGGACGGGTTAATTTTCTATAGGCAAGTTTTTCCTGTTTCCAGAGGGTGGCACCGTTTAATCTGTTCAGTGCCCAGATATGACCATTTTCGTCACTGCTGTATAAGGTATCTTTATCCAGCACCACGCCCGTGTGGGTTGAAAAATCGCGTGCCCATAAAAACTGTCCGCGATCAACATCGATTGCGGCCACTCGACCCTGAAAGCTGGCTGCGTATAACACTCTGCCATATAGTTCAGTGTCTCCATCGATATCAACCAGTCGTTGAATCTCAGAACGACCCGCAGGTACAGCCAGGGCAACATCCCAGATGACCTCACCATCATCTGGTGATAAAGCGATTAAGCGGCCATCGGCCAATCCCGCAAAAATTTTGTCACGCGCAATAACCGGTTCACTGGTTCCACGCAAGGTCAGATCAGGAATAACTCGCTGATACTGCCAGCGAATATCACCACTATCAATATTTAGACTGAGGATTTTTCCATCAACCGTTCTAACGATAACGCTATCTTTATAAATGACCGGTTTTGCCAGCACTTCACTCGGTACACGCGTACGCCAACGTTCAGATCTACTGCGTGCATCGACAGCAATCACATGAGCATCACGGGTGGCGACCAGCCAGACCTCTTCATTACCACCAACGCCAGCGCTAACAATAGAATCGAGTTCTATGTCATTTTCAAAGTCGCCTGTTTTTAGACTGATGATATTTAATACACCATCACGACTCGTTGTTACTGCGATCTCTCTCAATATTAACGGTAGTAAGAACACATACTGATTTTCTGCGCCCTCACCGGTAGATGCATGCCAGGCAACATCAATATAATGTTTACTATAAAAAGGAACGAGCTCAGTCGGAGCGTCAAGGTTGTCATCATCGGCACAGGCACCGAGTAACGACGCAGCGACAAGCAATAATAAATAACGAGAAAAACAGATAATGGTGTTTTTATTCACAGGGATTTTAGATAAAAGTTTTAGTAAATGATTTGGTAGATATTGTCTATGTATGATGTAATGACAAAGGTTTCACATCACACACTTGCAGTAGCATTAACCAGGCCCGTTTCGCGTAATGTGGCGCCGAGGTTCTGTCTTTTTAATTTTAACCATCTACTGGCAGCAGCACCTTGTAAGCCTATGGCTTTATCATAAGATGCACGTGCCAGGGCTACATCACCTTTCGCCATGTACAGATCGCCTTTAAGTTCTTCATATTGTGCGTCATAGGTAGCAGCATGCGACAGGTTTAATAAAGCCAAAGCTTCAGTATATTTACTTTGTTCGATATAAACTTTTGCCAGGCGTAAATTTGCAATCTGCTTTATGACATCATCACTGGCATGTTTCACGGCCAGTTCAAGTTGTGCAACTGCAGCATCAACATTATCTCTCTCATATTCTGATTTAGCCAAAGCCAGTGACGACAGCGCAGCGTAAGGCGTGTCTGCATATTCATTGATAAGCATATTATTAATATCAATGATTTTATCGTCCACCGTATTTAATGCAGCACTTTGCATTACCTGCATATATAAATCGCTTGCCTGCACAGCATGAAAATTATTTTGATCCACATAGTAACGCCAGCCGAATAGACCAGAGACACCTAAAAACAAACCAACAAATATTGAAGTGCTGTTTTCTTTCCACCATCTTTTCAAGGCTTCAACTTGTTGCTCTTCTGTTTCGTATTCGTTCATCGACCTATCTCAACCTTTTCATTCTTTATATTTATAGTAATGTTGCCGGCCAGGTGGAACACCTGTCAGCGCTAGGAAATTTTTAGCGAGCCAATAAATTCACTCAAATTATCAAAACTGACCGCTATTTGTTCTTTCTTCTCGCGTAAATATTTTACTGTAACCTGCTTATTTTCTAATTCTGTTTCCGCGAGTATGATAGCTATTTCTGCACCGCTCTTATCTGCCTTTTTCATCTGGCTTTTAATCGAACCACCGCCACAATGTGCGATCATCTTCAGAGTTGGTGCCTGCTCCCTGATCTCTTCAGCTAGTTGCAAACCTTTAATCTCACTGGATTCGCCTAGTAAGACCATATATACGTCAATAGTTTCAGCCTGCTGTTGCTGCTGTGATTCCAGCAATGCCAGGATACGCTCCATGCCCAGCGCAAAACCAACCGCAGGGGTAGCTTTACCGCCTAACTGCTCTACCAGCCCATCATAACGACCACCAGCGCATATTGTACCCTGTGCGCCCAGTTCATCGGTAACCCATTCGAATACTGTTTTACAGTAGTAATCCAGTCCACGAACCAGTCGCGGATTAATCGTGTACTCGATGCCGGCAGCATCGAGTGAGGCGATCAGTTTAGCAAATTGCTGACGTGATTCGTCATCTAGATGATCCATCAATGCAGGCGCGTCATCCAGCATCTGTTTCATGGCCGGATTTTTGCTATCTAGAATACGTAACGGGTTACTTTTCAGTCGGCGTAAACTGTCTTCGTCAAGCACGTCTCGGTGTTGATCTAAGTAATCAACCAGCACCTGTTTATACTCAGTTCTCGCCTGATTGGATCCCAGGGTATTAAGTTCCAGCCGAATACCTTGCAAGCCAAGCTGTTTCCATAATCTGGCACCAATCAGGATCAGCTCAGCGTCAATATCTGGCGTATCTATACCATAAACTTCAACACCGAATTGATGAAACTGGCGGTAACGGCCTTTTTGTGGACGCTCATGTCTAAACATGGGACCGCTGTACCATAATCGCTGAATCTGATTATGCAACAGACCATTCTGTATGCCTGCACGGACACAACTGGCCGTACCTTCAGGGCGCAGCGTTAGTTTATCGCCATTGCGGTCGTCGAAGGTATACATTTCCTTTTCAACAATATCGGTAACTTCACCGATAGAACGACAGAACAGGTCCGTTGATTCGACCAGTGGCATGCGTATCTCTCGATAGCCATAACTTGCCATCAGCTGACGAATAACCGCTTCAAAGGATTGCCAACGATGACTGTCATCAGGCAATACATCGTGCATACCGCGAATGGATTTAATAAATTTAGACATGGATTAGTTAGACTTTTTTTGTATCAAGTTTCTTATTACGGACTTACAGTGGCCGGATTCATATGGATTAGAAAGCTATTTTTTACTACACCATCAGTAGAAAATGATGTCATCGCCTTCGTTGGAAACAGTAAAACTTGCTGTATTATTCGAACGAATATAATCTGTCATGTCTATTTCAATATCATTGATAGTCACTCGAGTTGATCTTGCATTGCCCATTGATATACGAAAAGGTCCTTTCCCCCGCAAAACCTTACTACCCCCACTAGGTACCATATTATAGAGCAGACGAGCACTAGAGGCATCCCTTACTTCCATCCATGAACCTTTTTCAGCAAAAATTTCGATGACATCATCTTGCATCGTTTGCTGATTCTCTTCTGTTACCGCGTCAGCATCGGAATATGGCGTGATTTTTTCTGGTTGAACTTGCCTGACAGACTTCTGCGTGGTCATGGGCTCAAACGAATCTGAATTCTCAGCAATCAATTCATCATTCTCATTCAAGCCAGTGTTCTGTTTGATATTTAGACGCTTCGTACCTGGAGAATCCAGTGAATTACCCGTAAAACTTCGTTGCTTTGACTCCAGTTCGTTTTCCATAACATCAGCTTTTTCCTGATAATACTGAAAACTACCATATAGCACCGCAGCAATACATCCAGCAATGAGTAACATTGTTACTGCTTTTACTACAGGTGACTGACTACTTGCCTCATCAGGTAAACTGGATCTCGGCTTTAATGTAGATAGCTGATCTTGAGGAACAACCTGGTTATACATTTCCAGCAAATTCTCTTCTGATAGTTCCAGAAATTTTGCGTAAGCACGTATATAACCCTGAGTGAATGTAGGTGCGGGTAACGCTTCTACATCATTAGCTTCAATCGCTGAGATGACATGTTTTGGAATCTTAATATGTTCACAAATATCAGCGATAGAATAATTTTGGGCTTTACGTGCTTCTGCCAGCACAAATCCAAAATTATTATTGTTTTCTGTATTACTGTCTGAATCGCTCATTACGCGCCTCTGCCTCTACCCAGCCAGCCTCATCGGAATCGGGGAAATCTCTAATTAACTGCCGCGCATACTTCATGTAATGATCCTCTGAACCCAGGGCTTTTTCCGCCTGTATCTGTATCCATAGACTATCTGCACTTGGCGCTCTAACAGCATGGTATCGTTGTATGTAAGCACGCGCCATCAGGTACCTTTCTGTTTTAACGCCCACATCTGCCATTGATATTAATGAACCGGGTAATGACGGCTGTATTCTTAGCGATTTCCTTAACAATTCTTCGGCTTTTTTATAATCGCCCTGTTTTATATAACAACTTCCGGCATTGCTCAGCGCAAGGTAAGCCGATTCATAAAATGGGTTGTTATAAGCTTTTTCAAACTGTTTTTGGGCTTCTTCAAGTTTGCCATTACTACATAAAAATGTGCCATAACTGTTTAATAAATCGTTATCCCTGTCATTTAAATTTAACGCTTGCTCATATTTTATTTCAGCCTCGTCAGCAAGACCAAGCAAGGCATACAGATAAGCCAGTGTCTTATAAGCATCTATATTAGAGTCATCTTGAATAATAGCTTTTTCAAGCTTATCCCTTGCAGCTTTGTATTGTTGCTCTTGTATGTATCCAATCGCCAGTTCAGTATTTAACTCTGAAGCATCTTTCAGGTTAGCTTTACTGGTTGATTTTACTGGCCTTTGCTTTTCAGCTGTTGAACAGGCCGCTAAAAAAAAGATAATGAACGCTGCTGTTAGTATTTTTATTATTCTATTACGCATTTATTATTCCATTCCAAATCTAGGCTCAACGAAACGACGATGTCGACGGCTTTTATCTTCAATCTTTCCTGCCAGCTGACCACAGGCAGCATCGATATCATCACCACGGGTTTTACGCACAACGGTAGTCATACCTGCATTATGCAATATCTCACTAAAACGTGACACTGCCTGTTTAGATGAGGTGGTATATCCCGAACCTTCAAACGGATTAAAGGGAATGAGGTTCATCAACGTCGGGATACCTTTCAACAATTTGATAAGCTCACGTGCATGTTCAGGTTTGTCATTGACACCATCTAACAATACATATTCAAAGGTTATTCTAGAACGTGAATTCTGTTTATCAATAAAACGACGGCAAGCAGCCATTAATTCTTCCAATGGATACTTTTTATTAACCGGTACTAATTCATTGCGTAACTCGTCATTGCCCGCGTGCAATGAAACGGCTAGACGCATATCCAGGGTATCACCTAAACGATCCATCGCCGGCACGACCCCTGCTGTGCTCACAGTTACACGGCGTTTACTTAAGCCATAGGCAAAGTCGTCCATCATGATGCGGACTGCACGAACCACGTTATCAAAATTCAACAGCGGTTCTCCCATACCCATCATTACTACATTAGTGATTTTGCGATCGGGTTTTTTCTCTTCTTCCAGCAAGTGTGCAGCCAGCCAGACCTGAGAGATGATTTCTGCGGTAGTGAGGTTACGATTAAAGCCCTGACGGCCAGTAGAGCAAAAGCTGCAATCGAGAGCACAACCTACCTGAGATGAGACACACAGGGTACCACGGTCGTTTTCCGGGATGAACACCGCTTCGATATGGTTACCGTCGGGTAATTCCAATAACCACTTACGCGTACCATCTGTTGAAATTTGGTCTTCGGCTACCTGAAGATTTTGTATACAGCTGATTTCACTTAGTTTATTGCGCAACTCTTTTGAAAGATTATTCATCTGCTGAAAATCTGTCACTCCCAGCTGATGAATCCACTTCATCACCTGCGTGGCGCGGAATTTTTTATCACCATTAGCAATAAAAAACGCTTCAAGCCCTGCTCTATCAAGACCTAGCAAGTTTGTAAGCGTAACATCGGCCCTGAGCTGTCCGGCTGACTTTATTTCAAATTGTGGCTGCACTTCACTCATTCGCGGAAAAAACTCATAAATATTGTTTATATGGGAAATGATACCTGAATTCTATCGATAGAGCCCATTAAAACCCCATAAATCAACGCGAATAACTGATCAATCTTCTTTTTCTTCTATCCAGGCCAGTTGAATTGCTTCTAAAATTCGTTCGCCGGAGTGTTCCGGGTCATCATCAAAATCTTCCAGATCAACCACCCACTGACGAAGATCGACAAAGTTTACATATTTTGGATCAACATCCGGATGAGTTTCATCAAGCTCAAGCGCAATTTCCAGACTATCTACCCATTTCAAAATCATATGCTTTCTCCAATACCTTATTATTAATGATTTTCAGAAACCATATTGATAGTATATTTTGGAATCTCGACAACCAGGTCTTCATCACCGATGATGGTCTGACAGCTTAAACGCGAATCAGGATCAAGGCCCCAGGCTTTATCCAGCATGTCATCTTCGTCTTCGGTATTCTCATTTAATGATTCCATACCTTCGCGGATATAGACGTGGCAGGTAGTACACGCACAGGATTTCTCACAGGCGTGTTCTATTTCGACATGATTTTGTAATGCCACGTCACAGATCGTCTGACCTGGTTCTGCTTCGACAACCATGCCATCTGGACATAATTCTTCATGAGGTAAAATAATAATTTGTGGCACTTTAAGACTCCTCTGCTTCAGAGTCTGAAGCGTATTCTTCAATTGAATGCCCTTGCATGGCATTTTTAATATTGGAATTCATGCGACGTGCAACGTATTCGTCACACACCACCTCTAATTGTTTTATGCTCTGTTTAATCTGTTCTTTGTCATTCTGATCTTTAACATCAACCAGGGCCTGACGTGCAACCATGATGTTTGACCTTTCTTCTTGCGATAACAATTGCTCAGCATCAACCGCAAGGGCAGCATCTAATGCTTCGATCACACGTTCAGCATCAACCTGCTGTTCGCGTAAACTTCTCAAATGCATATCATCTTCTGCAAAATCGATGGATTCACGCAACATGCTTTCGATCTCTGCATCGCTCAGGCCGTAAGACGGCTTAACATCGATACTGGCTTCAACACCGCTATTTTCTTCGCGCGCGCTAACGATCAACAGTCCGTCAGCATCGACCTGGAAGGTTACTCGGATACGTGCAGCACCGGCGACCTGCGGTGGAAAACCACGTAACTCAAAGCGTGCCAGTGATCGACTATCGCTAACCAGTTCACGCTCACCCTGCAACACATGTACTGCCATCGCAGTCTGACCATCTTTGTAAGTAGTAAAGTCCTGTGCTTTGGCTACCGGGATAGCGGTATTACGATAAATGATTTTTTCAACCAGCCCGCCCATGGTCTCGATACCTAATGACAATGGAATGACATCGAGTAATAACATCTCATCATCGGGTTTATTACCGGCCAGCACATCTGCCTGCAGGGCAGCACCTGTAGCAACGACTTTGTCCGGATCAATACTCGTCAGGAGCTCGCATTCAAAAAATTCAGCGACCATTTCTCTGACCAGCAATGTTCGTGTTGAACCACCTACCATGACAACTTCTTTAATGTCTGCTTTATCGATATCGGCATCTCGTAGTGCACGACGACACGACATCAATGTTCTTTTCACCAGCGGCGTTAACAATTCTTTTAACACAGAACGATCCAGCACACCCTGCCATTGACCGCCTTCGACATCGATATTGATTTCAATACTTTCTGCTTCAGCCAGCGCTTCCTTAGCAATGCGAGCCTGCTGCATGATCGAACGCTTGGTTGCAGCAGTGTCTGTATTAGATATATTGGCCTGAGCGATTATCCACTGCGCGATCTCGTAATCGAAATCATCACCGCCCAGTGAACTGTCACCGCCGGTGGCAAGCACTTCAAAAACACCTTTATTCAAACGCAATATCGATATATCAAAGGTACCGCCACCAAGATCATAAACGGCGATAACACCTTCGTTACCGGTATCCAGACCATAAGCAACGGCGGCAGCTGTCGGTTCGTTTAATAAACGCAGTACTTTTATATCAGCAAGTTTTGCTGCATCTTTCGTCGCCTGTCGCTGGGCATCATCAAAATAAGCCGGCACCGTAATTACCGCGCCGTTTAATTCATCACCTAATGTTTCTACCGCACGGCGTTTAAGTGTTTTTAAAATCTCTGCAGAAACCTCGATCGCACTGACATCGCCGGTACGGGTTTTAATCCTGGGCACTGTACTCTCAGTTTCAGCAAAATCGTATGAGTAATGTGCGTCTTTGCTAGCGATATCTTCAATACCACGCCCCATGAAACGTTTTACAGAAACGATTGTGTTCAATGGGTCAGTGATACTAAATTGTTGCGCCTTCGCACCGACTGCCACACCATCTTCGCCATAGTGAACGACAGACGGCAATAGATGCTGGCCATCAGGATCAGGTAGTGTGTTGACATCACCACTACGTACACTGGCAACCAGTGAATTAGTTGTACCTAAATCAATACCGACCGCAAGCCGATGTTGATGCGCGGTGGTTGACTCTCCAGGTTCTGCTATTTGTATAAGTGCCATAGAAATTGATAAATTTGCTTAACGCATTAATTCGTCTTCGATATCAGCCATGAGTGTATTTACTTCACTTTTGGCCTTTTTCAAAAACTGTAATTTTCGAATCCACTCACGAGCATCATCAAACTTCTCTGTCTGATAAGAGTCAGCAAAACCCTGCATCATCTCATCAGTCGTATTTTTTATTTCTTTTGCCATTAAGTCGAGAGCCGTAAGCGGGTCATCCTGCTCTTTTACATGTTGCATCTTTTCGCGCATTTCGAGCTGCGACATTAAAAAAACCGCATCCATGGTAGTCTCATTTTCCAGGCTGAAATCCATGCCTTTTAATTTCAGCAGATAACTTGCTCTTAACACTGAGTCTTTTAAGGTTGCCTGTGCTTCATTGATCCACGAAGTTTGTTGCATAGACAGGCGTTTTTCCTGATCAGACCCATTAGCAAACTTGTCCGGATGAACCTGCTTTTGTAGCTCCATATATTGCTGCTGGATCTTAGTTAAATCCACATCATATGAAACTGGAAGATCAAACAACTCGAAAAAGTTGCTAGTAAGAATATCTTTTGCCACGGGCTGATCAGTTACGATTAAACGGTGAAACTTTCACCACAACCACATGCGGCTTTTTCTTTTGGGTTATTAAACTGAAAACCTTCGTTTAACCCATCTCTAGTATAATCAAGTTCGGTGCCGTCAAGATAGACCAGGCTTTTTTTATCAACAATAATCTTCACATCAGAATCTTCAAAAACTTCATCTTCAGGATTTATTTCATCGACAAATTCAAGCACGTAAGACATACCAGAACAGCCCATAGTTTTTACACCCAGACGCAAACCTACACCTTTGCCACGATTAGCAAGGAAAGACTTAACACGTTCAGCTGCTGGTTGAGTTAATGTAATAGCCATAATCAGTATCTCTGTGAATATCTTATATTGATTAATTATTTTTCTTTTTATAGTCTGCAACAGCTGCATTGATCGCATCTTCAGCTAATACAGAACAATGAATTTTAACCGGAGGTAAAGCCAGTTCTTCAGCAATATCTGTATTTTTGATTGCCTGAGCTTCATCCAGCGTTTTACCTTTAACCCATTCGGTCAACAATGAACTTGATGCTATCGCACTGCCGCAACCATAGGTTTTGAATACTGCATCTTCGATAACGCCTGCATCATTCACTTTTATCTGCAGCTTCATTACATCACCACAAGCGGGCGCCCCTACCATGCCGGTGCCTACGGCATCAGTATTTTCAAAACTACCCACGTTACGTGGATTTTCATAATGATCTAAAACTTTTTCACCGTATGCCATGTTCTTTACCTTTAAGTGCCTAACTATAAACTGCTACTAATGTGCTGCCCACACGATACTTTCCAGATCGATACCATCTTTATACATATCCCAGAGAGGTGACAATTCGCGTAATTTCTCTACCGCTTTACGTACAGCTTTAATAGTACGATCAATTTCTTCTTCTGTCGTATAACGGCCCATGGTAAAACGAATTGAGCTATGCGCTAACTCATCATTACGGCCTAATGCCCGCAGTACATAACTCGGTTCCAGGCTGGCGGAAGTGCAGGCGCTACCACTTGAAATAGCCAGTTCACTTAATGCCATTAACAGACTTTCACCTTCCACATAGTTAAAGCTAATATTAATATTACCGGCAATGCGCTGATCTATATCGCCATTAACATACACTTCTTCCATGTCTTTAACGCCGTCATATAATCTGTTTCTCAATTTTAACAGACGTATGTTTTCTTCGACCATTTCTTCTTTGGCGATTCTAAATGCTTCGCCCATGCCAACGATCTGATGGGTCGCTAAAGTGCCAGAACGCATACCACGCTCATGTCCGCCGCCATGCATCTGCGCCTCTAGACGCACACGAGGTTTTCTTTGTACGTATAAAGCACCGATACCTTTAGGGCCATAAATTTTATGCGCTGAGAAACTCATCAGATCAACAGGTAATTCTTCAAGGTTAATATCGACTTTGCCTGCACTTTGGGCTGCATCCACATGGAAAATAATTTTTCTTTCACGACAGATCTTGCCGATTGCTGCGATATCCTGTATCACGCCAATCTCATTATTAACGTGCATGATAGAAACCAGTGTCGTGTCATCACGTAGTGCATCTTCAAATACTTTCAGATCAATTAAACCATTTGGCATTGGGTCAAGATAAGTAACCTCGTAGCCTTCACGCTCTAACTGACGACAGCTATCCAGCACGGCTTTATGTTCTGTTTTACAGGTAACAATATGTTTGCCGCGTTTTTTATTAAAATGAGCAACACCTTTAATTGCCAGGTTGTCCGATTCAGTCGCGCCGGAAGTAAAGACAATCTCTTTAGGATTAGCACCCACCAGATCAGCGACTTGTTTACGCGCTTTTTCAACAGCAGCTTCTGCCGCCCAACCAAAACTATGGCTACGTGAGGCAGGATTACCAAAACTGCTTTCTGGCCCCATATATTTAAGCATTTCAGTAACAACGCGCTCATCCATCGGTGTGGTTGCTGAGTAGTCTAAATAGATTGGTTTCATTGTTTGATCAGTCACTCTCTTCACCTTACAAGTTAAACAGTCGCAGCCATCATCACTGTCGATTGTCGATTTATTTCAATAATGTCAGCCAATGCCGTTAACAAAGCATCAACATCTGACATCGTATTATTTTTTCCAAAGCTTACTCGTACTGCAGAGCTTGCTAGTTTATCTGCGACATTCATGGCTTTTAACACATGACTCGGCTCAGCTTTACCACTGGTACAGGCTGAACCACTGGACACCGCAATCGCTTTTCTATCTAACTGCATCAGTAAGGTTTCACCATCAAAACCGGCGACACCAAACTGTACAGTATTCGGTAAACGTTCCGCATTTTCAGCGAAAATAGTTACCGCGCTAAACTCTTTTAATCTTTTCTCAAACGCATCTCTAAGAGAACGTACATGCAAACTTCTGGCTGATAAATGAGTAAGCGCTAACTCTGCCGCCTTACCAAAACCAACAATTGCCGGTACATTTTCAGTACCTGCTCGTAAATTTTTTTCCTGCGAACCACCAAACTGCGTCTTTGATATCGGTAAACGCTTATCTATGACTAATGCGCCAACACCCACGGGGCCATATAATTTGTGCGCTGAAACTGTCATCGCATGCAAACCAGACTCAATAAAATTCAACGCTATCTTGCCTGCGGCCTGTGACGCATCACTATGAAAAAAACAATTATGTTCAGTTGCAAAATCAATTAACGGTGATAAATTTTGTATTACACCTGTTTCATTATTCGCCATCATCACCGATATTAAGGATGTCTGTTCAGTCAACACCTGCTCTAGAGCATGTAGATTAATGCAGCCGTTTTCATCAACGGCTATTTTATCTACCTCAAATGGTAGATGTTGCGCTGGCTCTAACAGTGACATATGTTCAATAGCGCTTATCGCAATACGACTATCACTGTTCTTATTAGTAGAGCCGTTTTTACTAAATCCATTTAATAATAAATTATTTGATTCCGTACCGCCGCTGGTAAAAACTACTTGCTCAGCCCTGGCACCAACCAGCTGTGCAACTGATTCACGCGCTTGCTCAATGGCATCTTTCTGTAACCGTCCAAATCGATGCACACTGGATGGGTTACCTGTTATCTGCCCCATATATGGCAACATGGCCTCTAAAACTTTTTCATCTAGAGCCGTGGTTGCATTATTGTCCAGGTACACAGCCATGGGATTGTTCTAATTCGATACGCCTGTAATAACTAACGTTATCGGATAGTTAATTCATCCTGACGTAGTTGTACGTCATTAACTGTCCCCTGCGACATAATTTCCGATATCGTAATACCATCAAGGAAGGAACGAATTTCGTTACTAAGTTCCTGCCACAGATCATGAGTCAAACATTGATATTCACCATGACAACCACCGCTATCTCCACAATCAACCACCTTACAACTTTCATCAACCGCCAAAATAATGTCTGATACGCTAACATCATCAACACTGTTTTTAAGAGTGTACCCACCGCCTGGACCGCGTGTGCTACGGACGATTTCATTACGTCGTAACTTGGCAAAAAGTTGTTCAAGATAAGACAGTGAGATTTGTTGCCGCTCGGAGATTGCCGCCAATGAAACTGGCCCCTTGTCCTGGTGTAACGCCAGATCAAGCACCGCAGTTACTGCATAACGACCCTTTGTAGTTAAGCGCATATCAAATACCTATATAAGTAAGTAATGAATTTTACTTAATTCCGACTAATTTAGTCAAGTATAAAACCAAGTAATTTAGTCAGGTATTACCTAAGTGATAGTTGTTTTGATATAACTTATTGATTTATTTGATTTTGTTAATTAGAAATAAACAGAAATTAATTAGTTTCAATTTTTTCCACATCGTCTTTATCGTCATTTTCAGTGGTTGATATAGCACAGGAACCCAGATCAGGCAGATTGCTTACATCTATTTCCGCACCGAATTGCTTCAATGCACCACACATGGTTTCCATCTTTTCATCCATGGCATGAATGTGGTCGAGCATCTTGTTAATTGCCGTTGCGACCGGGTCGGGAGCATCACGGGTCGCACCATAAGCATCAAAACCCAGTTTTTGCGCTATTGCATCTCGTTTTGTTTGAGTTTCATCATGATGGTGGATCACGCGCCCCGGTACACCAACTACCGTTGAGTCTTGTGCAACATCTTTTGTCACCACTGCATTCGAGCCAACACGTACACCTTCCGCCAGTGTAATAGGCCCCAAAACCTTAGCACCAGCGCCAACCACAACATTATTTTTCAATGTAGGATGACGTTTCCCAGCATTCCAGCTAGTTCCGCCCAGTGTGACTCCATGATACAGAGTACAGTCATCGCCTATATCCGCAGTCTCACCGATTACCACGCCCATACCATGGTCAATAAAAAACCGATGCCCAATGGTTGCACCTGGGTGAATTTCGATACCTGTCATCCAGCGTGAAAAATGTGAAAGCCACCGTGCCAGCCATTTAAAACCGAGATTCCATAAAAAATGATTAAAACGGTGCAGTATCACCGCATGAAGACCGGGGTAACATGTCAGCACTTCCCAGGTATTCCTTGCTGCCGGGTCACGATCAAATACACACTTTATGTCGTCTCGAATACTGATAAGTTTTTCCTCAAAATAAAGAAGCTTTCATTAAAACAATGTTTACCATAGAAACAGCGAACTATTAATTATTTGCACGTAACATTAATAGTTACAACCAGACTTCCTCTGTGGTACAGAAAAGCAATTATAAAACGCTGGTATATTATATGAAATCTACCTGTATGTTATACCCTGTAAATTTACGGATATTTAACACACCGGTGTCCAGAATCAGATACTGCCCTTTAATACCCTGCAGCGTGCCCTCTATTTCTGGCTGTTTATCGAAATTAAGGGATTTAACTTTTTCAGGATATTCGGCTACAGGGTAATAAATTTCAACCACCTGTTCATCAAGTTCCTGTATCGCATCGTTACCCTGCTCGTCTTTAATAGTAGCAATCTCAGCAGAGCATTGATCGATCAAATCATCACGTATGACTTTCAGGTCCAGTGGTTCTGCATCTGACTTAAGCATTTTCCGCCAGTCAGTACGATCAGACACGTGTTGTTTTATAGTTATTTCTAACAAACCTGACTGCAATCGATTGCTAACCTGAAAAATAGGCAATGCCTGTGCCGCCCCCTGATCCATCCAGCGCGTAGGTATCTGGGTGCCCCGCGTAATACCCACTTTGATTCCTGATGAATTAGCCAGATAGACATAATGTGGAATAAAACAATTTATTTCACCCCACTGTGGTTCACGACAAGTGCCTGCTGCGTAATGACAGGTCTCGGGCTTCATAATGCACATGTCACAGGATGCCAAAGCACGAAAACATGGGTAACAGTGTCCCTGTGCAAAGCTCTTTTTGGTTTTACGCCCACAGGCAACACAATGAATTTCGTTTTGATAACTTAATTTTATAGTTTGACCAATACGTTCGTTCATCGGCAACAGATCACCCCCAATCGGAAGCTGATACTGCACTGGCTGATTTTTTGATGCATCACCCAGTGTGGTCTGCATTTTTAATATATTTCCAATCATTATTTATTATCGCTTAATAAAGGCGTCAATCTTATCAACTGCCTGTTCTAATTGTTGGAGGCATTGCGTGTAAGCGAAGCGACAGTGTTTATCCGCCAGGTACTCACCAAAATCTATGCCTGGTGTTAAGGCCACACCTTGTTCATTTAATAATTGTTTTACCCAGGTAAAGCTATCATCAGTAAAACGTTCACAGTTAGCATAAATATAAAAAGCACCTTGTGGCTTCACTGCAATATCAAAACCTAATTGTTCTAAAGCTGGTAACAAAAAATCACGACGCTGCTTAAATTCATCTCTGCGTCTATCAAGTTCGATTTGAGTCTCTGCTTTTAACGCAGTAAGTGCGGCATATTGCGAAACAGTCGGTGCTGCTAAAAAAATATTCTGGGCGATACGATCGATTGTATCGACATAACCTTCTGGCACAACCATCCAGCCTAATCGCCAGCCTGTCATACCAAAGTATTTTGAAAAACTGTTTATAACAAAACAGTCATCAGAAAATTCAAGTATTGTATGATCTTCAACATCATAAACCAGTCCCTGATATATCTCATCGACTATCAAACGTCCCTGCTTTTTCTTTATTAACTGACAGAGTTCTATCAACTGATCTGCCGGCAACAGGGTACCGGTTGGGTTCGATGGTGTCGCTACCATAACTGCCCTGGTTTTTTCGTTCCAGTGTTTTGCAACCAGATCCGCATTTAATTGATAATTACTTTCTGCGCCTACAGGAATAGCAATTGTTTCTGCTGCTAACACCTGTGCAATATTTCTATTACATGGATAACCAGGATCTGCTAATAAAATATTTTCCCCGGCATCTAACAGACATGTCATTGCCAACTGTATCGCGCCGGAGGCACCTGGGGTAATAATTATTCGACTTGGATCAATTGTGACCGAAAATTTTCTATCATAATACTCAGCTACTGCGTTTCGCAATTCTGGCAGACCCAGCGCCGGTGTATAATGTGTTTTACCTTGCTTAAGAGCATCGATGCCCGCATTGACAATACATTCTGAGGTAGGAAAATCGGGCTCACCAACCTCCATATGATAAATCGTTTTTCCCTGCTGACTCAACGCTTTTGCCTGCGCTAAAATATCCATCACATGAAATGGGCTTAATGTGCTCGAACGTTTTGATAATGGTAATGTCATTAAATTACAGATTAGCTTCTACGATAATTACTTCTAAAAAATAATATGGGCATTGCTTTCCTTGGATGCACATTTTACACTGAGAACCAAACGTAACAGTGATTAATTTATCTTAACTTATAAAAAATATTCCATGTTTAACATTCCTACTCCATTAACTAGAAGCATTATATTTAGTGCAATTCTTTTAAGCAGCTTTTCTGCCTTTGCACAGCCTCAACAAGCGTTGGTACCCGGTGGTATAGCACTACTAGAACTACCAGATTACACACGAGATACAAAAGTATATTTTAAAAATAAACGTGTCGCGGTCTTCCCCCATGAAAACATCTGGATTGCGATGGCAGGTATCGGTTTATCGACAAAACCTGGTGATTACGATTTTTCTGTTAAACAGCCTGATGGTAAAAGCTTAAATAGCAAAGTCACTGTTCAATTTAAAAAATATGATGAGCAACACCTCACCATAAAAAACAAACGTAAAGTTAATCCCAATGAAGAAGATAACACGCGCATAATCTCAGAAAGCACGAGAAAGAAAAAAGCTAAAAAGCAATTTACCGAAACAACACCTAATGTTGACTTTATCTGGCCGGTGACTGGACGAATCAGCAGCATCTTCGGCTTACGGCGTTTTTTTAATGAACAGGAGCGTCGACCACATAGCGGTCTCGATATCGCCGGAGACGAAGGCACACCGATTAAAGCGGCCGCAAATGGTACCGTAATCGATGCTGGCGATTTCTTCTTCAGCGGCAATATGATCTATCTTGACCACGGCCAGGGAATTGTCAGTCTATATGCACACTTGAGTAAAATCTCTGTAAAACCTGGAGATCTTGTCAAACAGGGAGATATTATTGGTAACCTCGGTCAGACTGGTCGGGTTACCGGCCCTCACCTGCATTTCGCCATCATAACCAACCAGACACTCATCGACCCTGTGTTTATGTTACCGAAAGACGGCAATACGTATTACCAGCAAACGAGCCAAACAGGAGAAAAAACGGCTAAATAGTCGATTATTGGATAAAAAAGCTTGCGATTCATGTCAAAACAACGATAATTGCGCATCTTTAAAACAAGTCAGCGGCGAACTTAATACATATCGCGTTTCTTCTGACTTATTTATCCTTTCATTCAAACTAGATTAGTATTTACATATGGCTAAAGAAGAAGCAATACAGATGGAAGGCACGGTCACAGAAACCCTGCCTAATACCATGTTCCGCGTGGAACTAGAAAATGGACATACTGTCATCGCGCATATTTCTGGAAAAATGCGTAAACATTATATTCGTATAATGACAGGTGATGCAGTTACTGTTGAGCTGACCCCTTACGATCTGGAAAAAGGTCGAATCGTTTACCGCGCTAAATAATCTCTCATTTAATAAAAAAGGCTGCTGATTAATAATCAGCAGCCTTTTTTATTACAGACATTATTTCCCGTATAACCCAGGTTTCTTCAATCAGGCTTTTACTGTTTCTGATTCAACCTCAATAGAAATATCGTTGTCTGCAGTGACCGAAACATTAACATGCCCGCCCTTGATTAATTCGCCAAACAGCAGCTCATTGGCCAATGGTTTTTTCAGATGCTCCTGTATAACACGCGCCATTGGTCTCGCCCCCATTTTAGGGTCATAACCTTTTTCAGCTAACCAGCGACGCGCTTCCTGATCCACATTAATCGTTACTTTCTTTTCATTCAGTTGCAATTCAAAGGCAACAAGGAACTTATCGACCACATTTGACAATGTATGCGCATCGAGCGATCCGAAATGAACGATCGAATCCAGTCTATTCCTGAACTCTGGGGTAAACATTTTCTTGATTTCTTCCATACCATCAAGTTCGTTCTGCTGTTCAGTGAAGCCCATAGAACGACGTGACATTAACTGCGCACCCGCATTACTTGTCATCACCAAAATCACATTTCTAAAATCAGTCTTACGACCATTACTGTCGGTTAAGGTGCCGTGATCCATCACCTGCAGTAAGATATTAAATACTTCCGGATGGGCTTTTTCGACTTCATCGAGTAACAGGACACAATGCGGTTGTTTATTCACTGCTTCAGTTAACAGGCCGCCATCATCAAAACCAACATAGCCAGGAGGTGCTCCTATCAAACGCGATACGGTATGACGTTCCATATATTCAGACATATCAAAACGTAATAACTCAACGCCCAATATACTCGCGAGCTGTTTACTCACTTCGGTTTTACCGACACCGGTAGGTCCCGCAAACAGGAAAGAACCAATCGGTTTTTCAGGATCACCCAGACCTGAGCGCGCCATGCGTATGGCAGCGACTAAGGTGCTAATTGCGTCATCCTGCCCAAACACCACCATTTTCAGATCGCGTTCAAGGTTCTTCAACGCATCAGTATCTGAGGTACTGACCGTTTTTGCAGGAATGCGCACAATTTTGGCAATGATATTTTCTATATCATGCACACTGATCGATTTTTTATTGGTTTTCCCAGCTTGAGCATGCAGCTGCCTGTTAGCACCCGCTTCATCAATGACATCGATAGCTTTGTCTGGCAAAAAACGATCCATAATATAACGTTGTGAAAGCTCAACAGCCGCACGTAATGCGTTATTGCTGTATTTCACATCATGATGTTCTTCAAAACGTGTTTTTAAACCTTTTAATATTTCAACGGTTTCATCGATACTTGGCTCTTCGATATCTATTTTCTGGAAACGACGCGCCAGCGCATGATCTTTTTCAAATACACTTCTAAATTCGGCGTAAGTAGTTGAACCAATGCATTTAAGCTCACCATTCGACAACATTGGTTTGAGCAGGTTTGATGCATCCATCACCCCGCCAGAAGCTGAACCAGCACCAATGATGGTATGGATTTCATCGATAAATAAAATCGAACCTGGGTGCTGATTTAACTGCTTCAACACACCTTTTAAACGTTTTTCGAAATCGCCACGGTATTTTGTGCCCGCTACTAACGAGCCTAGATCCAACGAAAAGATGGTGCTATCTAATAAAACTTCTGGTACTTCTTTATCTACAATGCGTTTTGCCAGACCTTCTGCCAACGCGGTTTTACCTACACCTGCTTCGCCGACCAGTAATGGATTATTTTTACGGCGACGACATAAGATCTGTACGGTTCTTTCTACTTCATCATCACGACCGATCAGTGGATCGACCAGACCTTTCATCGCACGTTGATTTAAATTAGTTGTGTAGTTTTCAAGCGGCTGAGATTCGGCATCCTGTGAAGCTGACTGATCAGAATGATCTTCAAGTTTCTCTGTTTCGTTAGACACTTTGGTAATGCCATGAGAGATATAATTAACCACATCGAGGCGGTTAACATTTTGTTGATTCAATAGATACACAGCCTGTGATTCCTGTTCACCGAACATCGCCACCAGAACGTTGGCGCCGACCACTTCTTTTTTACCAGACGATTGAACATGGAAAACAGCGCGCTGTAGTACACGTTGAAAACCGAGTGTTGGCTGAACCTCGCCACCCACTATGTCACCAAATACCGGGGTATTATTATTAAGATATTCTTTTAGCTCTATGGTCAGCAAACTTATATCAGTTCCACAGGCCTGTAGCACCACGTTCGCACTGTTATTATCTAACAATGAGAGCAAAAGATGCTCTACTGTGATGTATTCATGTCGCTTTTCTCTAGCATCGTTAAACGCTTTATTTAATGATGCTTCAAGTTCTTTACTTAACATGGCGCTACCTTTATTTAATCCACAAAACTAAATTGAACTGTTCTCGGACTGTCTTCCGGTTATCAGGCTTCTTCCATGGTACACATTAGTGGATGCTGGTTCATTCGTGAAAATTCATTCACCTGATCCACTTTGGTTTCAGCAATTTCGTGACTAAAAATGCCACAAATACCTTTACCTTTAGTATGCACTGCCATCATCACTCTCGTTGCCTTTGCATCATCCATTGCAAAAAACATCGTCAACACCTGCACAACAAATTCCATTGGTGTAAAGTCATCATTAATCACGATCACTTTATATTGCTTGGGTGGTTTTAACTTCGGTTTATCTACTTCAACCGCAAGACCACCGTCGTAATCATTATCCCAGTCATCATCGTTGCTATTATTGATACCAGCACCGGAGATAACGGGGTGACCACTCATATTGTGATTACTCATGCTTCACCTTCAGTGTAGGACATACTCACTAATTTTACTAAATCACTAATCATTTCTATCAATATATATTTTACTTAGATTTTATTTACAAAGTTGAAAAAATCTTCTACGCACAAGTCTGGATAGTCAACAATATATTAGCAATATAGTGCCACTAAACTCAAAAACCAAGAGTAACGAAAGTTTTTTTACTGAATCAGGATGAGCGTCCCCGTGTGTATGTCTCACTTCGACATACAACAATTCGCGCTGTTCCATCTGTTGATTAATATAAACCAAAACTGCCCGATAAATACGCAGCCGCTACATCATCAATAACACCTAAATAGTTAAGTTATTGATAAATCTTAGAGTACGAAACGATCAATGTGGTGATTTTACCTTAAAAGAGATGAAGATATCACTTACATAAAATACGACAAATTTACCCTGTAGATATGTCGTTTTATTGTGCAAACGTAAGAACGCTATTCAGCAGCTCCTGTTTTAATTTTTTATCAGCCGCTTTAATCATGCGGGCTTGCAACTGTGATGGATTAGCTGCCGATACTTTAAGCGGCCAGGATTGATAGCCAATAACTGTAACACCATCTTGAGCAACCAATTCAATTTTAAGTGTCGCTCTGAGCCAGTACCAGTCATCCTGTTTAACCGGTTGCTGCGCTTTCAAGCTGGCAGCCAACTGATATCCGGCACTGCCTACAGTAAATCCTGCATTCGATGCTGCAGCCTGTAAAATATTACTCAAGCCGCCGACATCATCCACTCTAACGACGGTCTGCAATGGCAACGACCTTAACACCCGCTGCAATTGCTCATCTAATTCAGCCAGGTTCCACTGTGCCGTAACACCTTTACCTTTAACATCAATAATTTTAAGCGTCTTCTGCAATATCGCTCGGTCCTGTTGCAATTCACTGGCTTTATATAGATCTGATATTTTCAGCAGCACGTCACTACGCTTTTGTTGTTGATCCAATGAAAACTGCGTCTCTTCATCGAGACGATTCATTTCACCACGAATATTATTTCCCGCATGAGCTCGATCTAAAACAGCCAACGCATGATAAGTGAGGTCTTCACTGTTTTGCCATTGTTCTGCAATGCGCGCCCCCTGTACCATCTTGTCTGTTTTTAAGTTTACGACGCTGGCTATTCGTGCGCTTGATTCTACTGTTTCAACGCCTTCTGTTTTACTGGTTTGAATATCCTGCGATGTAGTCGAAACTTCTCTAATTTGCACTTCAAATATTTTCGCCAGATTTGATAATGCGCGTGCTTTTGCCTGTTCTGCCTTTGATGCCGAGCCAGTAGCGGACAGGTATTTAAAGTTTGGATACATAGCAGGTTCACTTTGAAGCCACTCTGGTGTTTCACTGGTACCCATCACTGCTGCTGATTGCATACAGGCAGTCATTAGCAAGGTAATCATTAAAACATTAAATTTATATATTAACTTCATAGTATTTCCAGTGGTTTTCACCAGTAACTAGTTTTCAGTTTTTATTTGCTGCCTGTTTATCAGCGATTATTTTGATTTTTTTTGGCACAGGCGCATTCCAGTGTTTTATAACAAAACTGGGCTGTTGTGACTTAATCACCACTTTTTCATCCATGATATCGACCACATTGCCGGCCACATTTAACATTTTAATTTGCAGCTGATGCTCACCAACAGGAAGCAATATTCTTTTTAACTGTATTTCCTGCGGTAAGGTAGTCCAGCTTCTGGTATCAGCCCGCTCAGTGATCAGATTCGTTACCGTCATCAACAGACCGGCTATTGAGCTATTTTCCTGTGCAGTATGCTGTGTATTGTATTTAACAACAGCACGCGCAGTGGCTCTTAGCATAATACCCGGCATGGCCTGCTCAAGAGAATAACGCGCCAATGCATCCACATCCTCAACCGTTTCCAGCGAATATTGTTTTTGATTGACTGTAACTTGCGGGCTAAACAAGTTTTGTTTTGGATACTTGTATATAGGGAAAGCCACACGCAAATTTTGTTGCACTTCAGAAGAAAAAATAGGAATCGCGGTTTCACTTCTTATCGGTGCCAGCCCATTATTCAAAATGACAACCAATTCACCAAAGTCCTTGTTTTGTTTAACTGGCGAGTAATCCGCCATGCCAAATTCTTTTTTGTAAGATTTATATTCACTCTGTAAACCCTGCCAGGCAAGCAGACGTAATAGATCTTTTTTTAAGGCCACCGGTGCAGGCGGATATTGATTACCACCTTTCTCTTTATAAACGATATAGGCCTTACGATAAGAAATGAGCGCGGAATCAAATTCACCAAGACTCTCATAAATTATGCCTTCCAGATAGCGAAGAAAAGCATCTTCTTCGGGTTCCTCACCCCACTCCATCATCTTGACATTGGCCTGTAACATTTCAACTCGGGCGCCATCAATCTGACCTAACTGGATATAATTCATCGCCATATAAGCATGTAATAACAGCTGCTCATAAGGATCACCTTCATAACCACGCAAGGTTTCATTGATGGTTACAGAGGCCAGGTTTTCAGTAATGCTGACACCGTGCAGTGCCTCGATTTCATGCTTGGCCACTTCCAGGATCTGGTTACTGCCGGAATAATCATTTGTTATACGGCGCAACATACCCTTATCAAGCGATGATATTACTTCTTTTTGCTGCTTATCTTTTTCTTCTGCGATGGCTAGCGAAGCTTCAGCATGCCCTGCAAGTAGACCGCCTCGCATCGAGGTTGCATGACTACCGTATGATGCACACGATTGAACTAAACTGCCGACACAAACAATCAACGCTATTTTCAGCGTTTGATTGTTATACCAATGTTTTTTTATAAGAGAAGTTGGTTTATTTAACATTAAACACTCATCAGGAAGACCATCTGTAAATAAGGCGTTTATACCTTACTATGGTCAATTAACGTCCATGTCTGCCCTGTTACCTTAAACCTCAACAAGGAAGCCGAAAATAAACACGAGCCTATAAGCGGAATCCGCCTTTTTCGACTGTCTTCTTAATCTTCTTCTGGCCTAGCCAAACTTTACGATTAGTTCCCAGTTCAATTAAGGTTAAATCAATCTGATAGAAACGCGCCTGTTCACCACTTACAGCGTCAACGATACTGTTGATAGAACCCTGCAACATAAAGTCAGCACCTACTTCATTACCCATTGCTTTACGTGTCTCTTCAGATGCGTGTAGATCCTGTTCTTTAACTTCACTGCGAACTTCTTTGCGATCATCTGCTGATGCTACAAATTCAACTTCACCAGAGTTAATAAGTTCACGCTCCATATCTGCTACAAATGTACGTGTATTGATGTGCTCATGGCTAAGGTTACGTACCGTACCAACGATCACTGTTGGTGCTTTGCCCTGATCTCGGTTAAATTTGCTCAACCAACTTCTCGAAAGTACATCCTGTATCATCTCCTGAGCAACCAGACGAGAATCTGTGTCATTCCAGTTTCCACTCAGGTCTGTAACAGAGTCAGTTTCCACTCGCGTAACCGTCGGATTACAGCCTGATATCAAAAACAATAAACCAAGTGTAATAACTAACTGGCTTGCTCTTAATGTATACGATTTCATCTTATGCTCCTTGATTGCCTACTAAGTTTTTAGGCTTCAGTTTTCTTTTGATTTTAGTTTATAAATACCGTGTATGACCACATGGTTTTAGTAATGGGAGTTTATAACACTAAGTCGCCTGAGTTGACTAGTTAATCTACAGGATATATTAAAAAAAATGATACTTTTCACAAAAAACAATTAACCTTTAGACCGTATTATTTAGAGACCGATAAAGTAGTCATGTCTTGCTAAACGAATAGTTAATTACTAATTCTCCAGGTAAAGTTATTACAAAAGTTGCACTCATCTTGCGCAACAGGTATCGTCGCGCCATGAAAGACGGTTCCCTAAAACACATTGATACTTTGCTTCATGCCAGGTGGGTTATTCCGGTTGATAACAAACATCGTTATCTAGATCACCACGCCATTGCCATTCATGAAGATAAAATTATTGATATTCTGCCCAGTGAACAGGCGAATAATAAATATAGTGCTGATGCAAATCGCCGTTATGAGCAGCACGCATTGATCCCCGGCCTGATAAACAGTCACACCCACGCAGCCATGAATCTGTTTCGTGGTCTGGCCGATGATCTTAGCCTGATGGACTGGCTGGAAAATCACATCTGGCCAGCAGAAGCAGAACACGTTAATGAGGCTTTTGTGCATACCGGTACTGAACTGGCTATCGCAGAAATGATTCGCAGCGGCACCACCTGCTTTAACGATATGTATTTTTTCCCTGACGTTACTGCCCGCGTTGCCGCTGATGTCGGCATCCGCGCCTCTGTGGGACTCATACTAATCGACTTCCCCACCGTCTGGGCTAATAACAGTGAAGAATACATCGACAAGGGCCTGGCTGTTTTTGATCATTACAAAGGCCACAAATTAATCAAAACCGCGTTTGCTCCGCACGCCCCCTACACTGTATCGGATGAACCCTTAAAACATATTCGCACGCTGGCCGATGAACTCGACCTGGGTGTGCATATGCATATTCATGAAACAGCCTATGAGGTAAGCGAAGCAGAAAAGAATAGCGGCCAACGACCATTAGCACGATTGAATGATCTGGGTTTACTAACACCTTCGCTGCAGGCTGTGCATATGACACAGCTGCTGGATGAAGAAATCGACTTACTCGCCGCCAGCGGTAGCCACGTCGTTCACTGCCCGAAATCCAACATGAAACTCGCCAGCGGTATCTGCCCTGTTGACCGGCTATTGAAGGCAGGCATTAATGTTGCCCTTGGCACCGATAGCAGTTCGAGCAACAATAATCTTGATATGTTCGGTGAAATGCACATGACCGCACTACTGGCAAAAGTGGGCGCTATGGATGCTACGGTAGTACCTGCTGAGCAGGTGCTGCAAATGGCAACCATCAATGGTGCACGTGCCCTGGGTATGGAAGATATTACCGGCTCACTCGAGGTTGGAAAATTTGCTGATATCGTGGCGGTAAATTTCGATACAATAGAGACCATCCCTGTTTATGATCCAGTTTCACATCTGGTTTACTGTAGCTCTCGTGATCATGTAACCGATGTCTGGATAGCCGGTAAACAACGTTTAACCGACAAGGTGCTCAACACCATCGACGAGAACAGACTAAAGCAGGATTGCATCAAAATAAGCGAGACGATTAACAATTAAAACAGTAGCTTACAATTTAAACTTAAAGTTATTAATTACCATATAAATATATATTAAACGCGAATAATCATGACACAAACAGCCAATATCGACCCCGCAGAAATTAAAAAATTTGAAGACCTGGCCTCACGTTGGTGGGACAAACACGGCGAATTTAAACCCCTGCATGAGATGAACCCGTTACGCCTGAACTTCATCAATACCGGTTCACCCCTGGATGGCCAGGTGGTATGTGACATTGGCTGCGGCGGCGGCATACTCACTGAAAGCATGGCTAAATGTGGTGCGACGACTACAGGCATCGACATGGGCAAAGCCCCGCTATCGGTTGCCCGTCTGCACGCTATGGAAAGTGAACTTGAGATAGATTACCAACAGATCACTGCAGAAGAGATGGCTGAGTTACATCCGGCAGCGTTTGATGTTGTCACCTGTATGGAAATGCTTGAACATGTACCTGATCCTGCTTCTGTCATAGCCGCCTGCTTTACATTAGTCAAACCCGGCGGTTCGGTTTATTTCTCTACCATTAACCGTAACCCGAAAGCCTATGCTTTTGCTATTGTTGGTGCTGAATACCTGATGAAGATGCTACCTCGTGGCACCCACGATTACTCGAAATTCATCAAACCCTCAGAGTTGGATCAATGGGCGAGAACCTCTGGCCTTAAGCTGACCAATTTAAAAGGGATTAGCTATAACCCCTTCACTGGTTTATTTAGTCAGTCACAAAATGTCGACGTTAATTACATGGTGCATTACACTCGACCAGTTTAACGTTGAAACCAATAAAAATAATAGCCATAAAATAGAGTATTCATCTGTTGTGACGCCTGTAAAAAATAGCCTAAAAATCACTACCGTACTATTTGATCTCGATGGTACCTTGATCGATACCGCGCCAGATATGGCTGCGGCTCTAGATATTTTATGTGATGAAGAACAGCATCCACGTCTGCCTTTTAACCAGGTGCGACCCGTGGTATCCAATGGCAGCGTCGCCCTGGTTACCTTAGCATTTGGTGACGATCTGGCAACAGAAAAACTCGAACGTCTTAAAACTCGATATCTAGAAATTTATCAAAATAATCTGGCTGTGCATTCACAGTTATTTGATGAAATGGAAAACCTGCTGCTGCAGCTTGAACAGAAAAATATTAAATGGGGCGTAGTAACCAATAAACCCGGCTGGTTAACTGAGCCTTTGATGGAATCACTCGGTTTACATCAACGCGCAACCTGTATCGTCAGCTCTGATTCCACAAAAAACCGTAAGCCACACCCTGAACCCATGTATCACGCCTGCAAACTGGCTAATTCTCAACCCGACGAATGTGTCTATGTTGGTGACGCACGACGTGATATTGAAGCCGGTCAAAATGCTGGCATGAAAACCATTATTGCTGAATATGGTTACATCGGAGACTGGGAAAATACGGATGACTGGCATGCTGATCACAGCATCCAGACGCCTTCTCAATTACTTGCGTTACTCTGAATATTCAATCAATCACAAGCTGTTTTTATTTGATCTGGCTGCTGGCAAAAAACCATACACATTAAGCAGTTAGGAAAATTTACCTCGACAGAAACCCCACTACTGATGTAGAATTCGCACGCCTTGGCGCAACCGCTTTAGCATTTTATTAAATTCTAAAGAATGGCTTGAGACATTCTATTAAGCTGTACAGAATATAGTCACCGCACCTTAAGCATTAGCATTTACTCTTAAAGCCAGGCAGTGCAATTAAAACCGTATCATTCAAAATTGTCTCAATGGTGATTGATTTTTTAATCAAGATCAGCTTGAAACAGTTAAACCTCTGCATTGGAACTTTAATAGAAAGAACGATGATTAACTTAAAAACACTAAGCATTTTCATGCTAGCGCTGATAACCCCCTCTTTTGCACTAGCTACGACAGAAATGGTTCACGAACCGATAGACCTAACCAACTCTGGCATTGGCTTTGCTGCCATCGCTATCTTTGTTTTTGCCTACCTGCTAGTTATGGGCGAAGAATTTATGCACCTGCGTAAATCAAAACCCGTCATCATCGCAGCAGGTCTTATCTGGGGCATGATAGGCTGGTATTACACACAACACGGTATGCCAGAACTGGCCGAGGCAGCAGTGCGTCACAACCTGCTTGAATACGCAGAGTTAATGTTGTTCCTGTTAGTTGCCATGACTTATGTTAATGCCATGGAAGAACGCCGTGTATTCGATGCTTTACGCTCCTGGTTAGTCAACAAAGGTTTTGGCTTTCGCGCCTTATTCTGGTTAACCGGCATACTGGCATTCTTCATCTCACCTGTCGCAGATAACCTAACTACTGCCCTACTAATGTGCGCTGTGGTACTGGCTGTAGGTGGTGACAATACAAAATTCGTGACTCTAGCCTGTATTAATATTGTTGTCGCAGCTAACGCCGGCGGCGCATTCTCACCCTTCGGTGATATCACAACGCTGATGGTCTGGCAGAAAGGCATTGTTGATTTCTGGCAATTCTTTGCGCTCTTCATACCTTCCGTAGTGAATTTTGTCGTACCGGGTCTGATCATGCATTTCGCTATTCCTAATGAAAAACCAGAGGCATCAGACGAATCTGTAAGTATGTATCGTGGTGCAAAACGTATCATTGTATTATTTTTACTTACCATCGCTACCGCCGTCAGCTTCCACAATTTCCTCGGACTACCACCGGTAATAGGCATGTTAACCGGTTTAGGTTATCTGAAATTCATGGGCTTTTATTTGAAAAAAACACACTACAAATTCCTGCCGGAAAATACAGGTAACGTCGAAAATGCTGAAAACGTAGGTAGCATTGTACCTTTTGATATTTTCGCTCGTGTTGCCCATGCCGAGTGGGATACTCTTTTCTTCTTCTATGGCGTCGTGCTTTGTGTGGGCGGTTTAGGTTTCCTTGGTTATTTGTCGATGATCTCTGACATCATGTATTCAGACTGGGGTGCAACCAATGCCAACATCGTCGTTGGCCTGCTTTCTGCTATCGTGGATAACATTCCGGTGATGTTTGCTGTTTTAACGATGAACCCTGATATGTCAACGGGACAATGGCTGTTAGTCACTTTAACCGCCGGTGTTGGTGGTTCGATGCTGTCAATTGGATCAGCCGCAGGTGTGGCGTTGATGGGTCAGGCACGCGGCAAATACACATTCTTTGGCCACCTGAAATGGGCACCGGCTATAGCCGTAGGTTATGCGGCAAGTATCGCCACCCACATGTGGTTGAATGCAAGTTACTTTTAAGACCTGCAGGTTAAATTAATTCAGTGGAAACTAAATGTCCTTCACTGGATTAATTTTTCGACATCGCTAAATAACGCTGATAGTCTTCTAACCTGTCCACATCCCAACAGGTAGCGAGTTCCTTGTATAAGACATTGTTTTTATCGAGCTGGCTTCTTGATTGCTGCATCACCTTCGCACTGCCCCAGCTGATATCCTGAAACAAAAAATCAAAAGCTTGTTGCGTACCAACTAAGACATAACCGCCATCTTCTGCAGGCACAAAAACGACATCCATGCCCTGCCGTAATGTATCAATCGCCTGTTGAATAATAACTTCATCTAATGCAGGTGCATCAGTACCTATGACGATACAAAACTTATACTGACGCAGCGCATCCTGTATCGCGTTATACATGCGCTCACCCAGATCGTTTCCGGACTGCTCAAATAAACTTATCGGGTATTGTTGCTCGCACTTCAAAAAACATTCATGCTGACTATCCGGGGCACACATCAGACGCACATCGCATAAATCAGCCTTAGTTAACGTCGAAAGTCGATCATGGATTAAATCGTATTGCAGTTTTGTCGCTGCCTGCACACCAATATCAGCGATCAATCGGGTATTAACTTTTCCCTCAACCGGTGCTTTTGCGAACAACAGGATAACACTATCGTGATACAACATATCAATACAGCTGTTTTAACTTATCTGGAGACATGCCGAAAAAATAATACAATCGTAACTTCCACATCAATAGAACTGTTGAGACAACTCCCTTCGTCTCCCAGCGTCGACTTGAAGTGATTACCTTCTGTTTTAGACAAACGGGTTTAACTATTTTTTTAAGCTGTTTGCTGATTGCAACATCTTCCATTAAAGCAATCTCAGGAAACCTGCCAACACGATCAAATAGATTTCTCTCAATGAAAATGGCCTGGTCGCCTGTCGCAATTGAGGTGAGACAAGAGCGTAAATTCATCAGACGTTCGATTAATCGATAGATGTTTTTATTGCTAGATAAACGAACATTAAAACGCCCCCAGTAATTTTTTTTCTGAAATAAATCGATAATAGTTTGCAGAGCATTATCTGGCAACAGTGTATCAGCATGTAAAAACAGTAACACTTCACCGGAAGCAATATCCGCACCGCTGTTCATCTGCAGAGCACGTCCTGCTTTAGAGACAACGACCTTATCCGTTATTTCATAAGCGATTACCAGCGAGTTATCCACACTGCCACCATCAACAATAATAATCTCATGCCCCTGCTGACGAATAAGCTGTAAGTGACTACTAATTTGAGACAGGTTTATTTCTTCATTTAATACAGGAATGATTATCGATATTTTCACAGACGTTCTATATAAACTAAGAGTTTTGAATGATGTATATTTTTCGATATGACAAGCATTAACGCAACCATAGCGGAAAACATGCTTCAGGCAATGTTCTCATACTATATCAGCGCACCACCACAACTACTTCCCTGACCAGCGGTACAGCCATAACAGTGATCCATAATAGCAATGTCGCTACCGGTTAAGTCGCTCTGCACAAGATCATTAATATGCATTTTGGTCGCAGAGGTCGCCAGTCCTGCAGGTAGCTCTAGCATCTGATTAAAATCACAATCATAGACATAACCTAACCAGTCAACGCTCAAAGTTGTACGACACATGACACCGGGAAGATTCTCTTTACTGTAAGAGCTTTTTAATAATTGCATATACTCATCAAACAAACCTTTTGATAACAGGGTGCTGCCAAAACGTTTGATCGGCATATTGGTAATCGTGTATAAGTTATTAAAAGAAATATCAAAGCGCTGCTTCAATTCTTTTTTATACGCCGGTTCCAGACTATTTTGTGCTGGCGGCAAGTTGATACCTTGCGGATTATAGACAAGGTTAAGCTGCAACTGCTGATCAATACCATAGCCGTATCGATTTAATAACTTCAGACCTTCGATACTCTGGTCAAACACACCTTTACCGCGCTGCGCATCGACATTCTCTTCCAGATAACATGGCATTGAGGCAACAACCTCCACCTTGTTTTCAGCTAAAAAAGCGGCGGTTCCCTCATAACCTTTTTCCAGCAGCACGGTTAGATTACAGCGATCAATAACATGCACACCCATATCAGTTGCCTGTTTAACCAGTGAAAAGAATTCGGGATTCATCTCAGGCGCACCACCGGTTAAGTCCAGTGTTTTAATGTTTTTTTGTTTTAAAAAATTAAGCACATCAGCAACCGTTTCTGCGGTCATTATTTCTTTACGTCGCGGACTAGCATCAACATGACAATGCAAACATTGTTGATTACATAAATAACCAAGATTGACCTGCAATGTTTCCAGATGTGCACGTTTTATCTGAGGGAAATCAGTCTTTACCAATAAATCAAAAGTATTTTTCATAGTATTAAATAATAATGTGTAGCGTTGACGATAAAAATAAGCGCTTAAAATAAACGATTAAGATAACCTGTTAAATAAGGCGACCATCTTTTTTGTAAAAGGACTAAATAGCCGGTCTTTATAATACTGGCCGGCAAGCCGTTTGTTAAGTTGCGAATAACTGGGGTAGGCATGGACCAGAGAGGTCAACTTCGAGACTTTCATTTTTTCCTGCACCGCCAGCGCCAGCTCATGAATTAATTCACCCGCATGCGGTGCGATAATATGCGCCCCCACAACCCTGCCCTTGTCTGTCAAAATTTTTGCAATACCGGTTTTATCATTATCTGTTACAGCTCGGTCAAGTTGCGAAATCTCAAATTGATGCACTTCACCTTTTTTCAATTTTTTACATTGCTCGACGCTGACACCAACCTGGGCCACTTCCGGATCGGTGTAAACCACCGACGGTATTACTTCATAGTTGACTTTTTTGGGCATTTTAAAAAGTATATTTGCTATAACTATACCGGCCTGTAATTCAGCCACATGGGTTAAGGGCATTTCTCCGGTGACATCTCCGCAGGCATAGATTTTTTTATTGCTGGTCTGCATTTTTCTGTTGACCTTAATGCCGCTTGCGGCATAACTAACATCTGCTTTTTCCAGTTGCAGTGAATCGACCACAGGGCGACGCCCGATTGCCACCAGCAACGCTTCTGCCTGCAGACGAGTACCGTCTTTCAGAATAATCTGCTTTACGTTTTCCTGTTCTGTAACTTCAACGACTTCATTATCTAACACAATGGATACGCCTTCAGAGGATAATGCGTCTGCCAAAATGTTCGATGAATCTACATCCATTCGCGACAATAAACGTGGCGCGAGCTCGATGATAGTTACTCGCGTTCCCAGACGTGAATATGCTTGCGCCATTTCAACACCGATGGGGCCACCACCTAAAATAACCATACTTTTCGGCAAAGCAGGCAGGCTGAACATATCCTCATTGGTTAAAAACTCGACCTGATCCAGACCTTTGATGGGCGGAATCCATGCTGATGAGCCAGTCGCTATAACAATGCGTTTGGCATCAATTTTTCTGTCCGCCACCTGAACTTGAGCGGCTGAAGTAAAATAGGCTTCACCGGTTATAACCTCACAACCCAAAGCTTCAAAACGTTCACGGCTATCATGTACCTGAATGCTGTCTATTGCATCTTTAATCGCCTGATTAACTGCTTTTATAACCACTGAGGGGCTTTCCGGTGTCACGCCCCACCGATCCGCGTGACGCATTACATGAGCTACTGAAGCACTTTTCAATAAGGCCTTACTGGGCACGCAACCATAATGCAGACAATCGCCGCCCATGGCTTCTTCTTTATTGATTAAAACCACATCCAGCCCAAGTTGTGCGGCAACACTGGCAACCACCAGCCCACCTGCGCCTCCACCTATAACGACCAGATCACGTTTTTTTATCATTTATCCCTACGCCTGTAATTGCTACTAAACACTGTACCGACAACAAATAAAAACTATTGTTCATAAAGCGCTTTATTATGTGCATAAAAAAAGGCTGGTGACATACCAGCCTTTTTTATCATGAAACACAATCGATATCAGAGAACTTTTCCCATCAGAGCAAATGATTTTACGAATGCTTCCGCCAGAATAGGGTCTTTTATCATTGTGGAGTAATCGCCCTTGATAAAACGCAGTTTTCGCGATGTATAAGCTATACCCAATTTCATTAAACCAGGTGGTTTCACAACAAGAGACAACCAGTCGTCTTTGGTTGCACGGATGTCCCAGTCAACATCGTCTAGAGGCGCAGTGTTTACAGAAGAAACTAGACCATTTTTAATGCTCATGATAAATGCTGGCGCATCAGTTTCAACTAGACCAAAAGCAACTACAGAGCTAAAACCTGCACTATGAAGTGACGCTGTAATATCTTTATCCGCATTCCACGCATCCTTAAAAGCCTGCGACCATTCACTTGAGAACATATCTGCCATTGAGTAAATCCCGTTTTGCAATATTTTGAGAAAGACCCAGCAGTTTCTATGAAAAAAATGATTTTGTCAAAAAATTCAGTAACTTCCAACCATCTTTATACACACGTTCTAAATCAGATAAGCCGAATAACTCGAGTAAAATCGATAAAAAATAAAACCTTTATATATTACTTTTAACCCAGGATTGAATATCTGCCGCACTCATCGCACCAGCCTGCCTGGCAACTTCCTTGCCATTTTTAAACATTACCAGGGTAGGAATACTACGAATATTCAGCTTTGCACCGATGCTCTGTTCATCCTCAGTATTTAATTTTGCCAGTCGTACGTACGGCTCAAGTTGCGCCGCAGCCTGCTCAAATGCAGGCGCCATCATCTTGCAGGGGCCACACCAGGGCGCCCAGAAGTCAACAACCACTGGAACATCATTACGATTTATATGTTTCTGAAAATTGTCCGAATGCAAAGTCACAGGACGTTGATTAAACAAAGGTTTGCGGCACTTGCCACACGCTGGTCTCGCCGCTATTTTTGCCGTTGGAATCCGGTTAGTTGCATTACAGGAAGGACAAACTATATGTTTTATATCGCTCATAATTATTTCATTTAAATCAGTTAATTACAGAGAACATATGGATAAATACCCATTTTTCAAGCGTCGAAAAAATATTAATTTAGACATTGAATTGTCAATCGATTGGCGTAACTCGTCAATTCAAGCATCCGATATCCCATTATCCTATCTACAAACGATAATGGAAGGGGAGCAGAATGATTAGTCCATATAAAAAACAAAGTGACGTTTTAGAAAAGTTTAGAATACATGCACATCTTCGGAGTTATGTTAAGGAGCCAATTATTATTGATGAGACGCTATTGCAGGAAGCCGTAGCAAAGTTAAAGAAACTTCCTTACGAATACAAAGATCCAACAGACTCTGTTGCTACCGAGCTGGTATTAGACGCATATCGTTTAGGCTACTTCAAATACAAAGATTTAACCGATACTGGTTACAAACTGGTGAGGCATGGTAAACATCGTCGTCAACCAGCTAGCAATAAAATATATAAAACTCAAATGCCACGGTATCGGCTCACATTAAAAGCAACATGATTAATGTCATTAAATAAAAAAGGCTCCAAAATTGGAGCCTTTTTTATATTTGGCGGAAGAGGTGGGATTTGAACCCACGAAGGGCTATAAACCCTTGCCAGTTTTCAAGACTGGTGCTTTCAACCGCTCAGCCACCCTTCCAAGTTCTCAGTTCACTGAGAAGCGCGTATATT
>CAJXZZ010000007.1 GCA_913065105.1 uncultured Gammaproteobacteria bacterium
GGCCCGGGTTCGATCAGGCTGACATAAATATTGGTGTTTTTAAGCTCTAGTCGCAAGGTATCGCTTAAGCCTTCGATGGCATATTTGCTGGCGTTATACGCACCGCGAAATGGCATGGCGACAAAACCCAGTACTGAACTATTCTGGATAATACGTCCAAACCTCTGTTTTCGCATCACCGGTATCACCAGATTGGTGAGTTCTAACCAGCCGAATACATTGGTTTCAAACTGGTACTTCAGGTTATCCCTCGTCAGATCTTCAACCGCACCAGGCAGGCCGAATGCGCCGTTATTAAACAGGGCGTATAATTTGCCATCGGTTAGCTGCATTACCTGCTTGAATGCATGCTGGATAGATTTACTATCAGATAGATCCAGTTGCAGGCTGTCAAAACCTTCGTCGCTGAGCAGTTTTACACTGTCTTCCCGTCTGGCGGTAGCAATCACGTGGTAACCGCGTTGTTTTAAGCCTTTGGCAACACAATATCCAATGCCAGTAGAGCAGCCGGTAATCAGGACTGTTTTTTGTTGATTTGTTACTGAAGAAGTCATGGCGCAAGTTTAATCCACCCGCTTTAATCTTTGTGTTTTTATTATTGATTGGGTGTTGATGCGCTCATGCGTCGACATATATAATCGACTGCTTATTTATAGTGTTTAGTAGAGATTACTTATGCCGTTTTATGAATACCAGTGCACAAAGTGCGGGCATGAAGAAGAAGTTTTGCAGAAAGTTAGTGATGAACCGCTAACAAAATGTCCCGAGTGTGGAAAATCTACCATGAAAAAAATGGTCTCGGCAGCGGCTTTTCGCTTAAAAGGCGGTGGCTGGTACGAAACGGATTTTAAGTCGGGCAATAAAAAGAATGTTGCAGGCGATGAGAAGACCAAAGTTAAGAGTGAAGACAATAAAAAAGCAGCGTCAACCAAGAAGCCATCAGGTGACTCAACTAAGAGCAAAAAAGTAAAAACCTAAGCCAGAATGCGGTAGAATCGTCTCTTTTTAACCACCTGAAAACTATCTGCGGGTCTGTACGGCACAGGCAGGTCACTTATATTTTCACCTAACACACTGGATTAACACATGCGCAGCCATTATTGCGGAGCAGTAACCGAAGAATTACTTGATCAAGAAGTCACCTTGTGTGGCTGGGTCAACAAACGTCGTGATCACGGCGGTGTTATTTTTATCGATTTACGTGATCGTGAAGGATTAGTGCAGGTGGTATTTGACCCGGACCGTGCCGAGATATTTGAGATTGCTGAAAGCGTGCGTAACGAATATGTTCTTCGTATGACCGGCCGTGTGCGTCTGCGTCCTGAAGGGTCGGCTAACCCTGATCTTACCTCCGGTAAGATCGAGATCCTGGGTCTGCAGCTAGAAGTATTAAACGCTTCTGAAACGCCACCGTTTCAGTTAGATGATACTGGCGTACATGATGACCTGCGTCTGCAATATCGCTATATCGATCTGCGTCGTGATGAGATGCAAAAACGCATGCGTATGCGCAGCCAGGTGACACGTTATATTCGTAACCATCTGGAAGAAGAGGGTTACTGGGATATCGAAACGCCGATGCTGACCAAGGCAACACCGGAAGGTGCACGTGACTATCTGGTGCCATCGCGTACCCATCAGGGCAGTTTTTTTGCCTTGCCGCAGTCACCGCAGCTGTTTAAGCAATTATTGATGATGTCCGGCATGGACCGTTATTACCAGATCGTACGCTGTTTCCGGGATGAAGATCTACGTGCTGACCGTCAGCCAGAATTTACCCAGATAGATATCGAAACCACCTTCATGGATGAAAATGCGGTGATGGAATCGATGGAAGAGATGATCCGTGGCCTGTTCAAATCGGTCCTCGACGTCGAACTGCCAAACCCGTTCCCACGTATGGATCATAGTGAAGCCATGCTGCGATATGGTTCAGACAAACCTGATTTACGCATTCCACTTGAATTAGTGGATCTTGCCGATGTTATGAAAGACGTCGAGTTTAAAGTCTTCTCCGGTCCGGCGAATGATCCAGACGGTCGCATCGTCGTGCTACGCGCACCTGGCGGTGCTGAACTGTCGCGCAAACAGATCGATCAATACACAGATTATGTCGGTCGTTATGGCGCTAAGGGCTTGGCATGGATCAAAATAAACGATGTTGCTGCGGGTCGTGACGGTTTGCAGTCTCCCATCGTGAAGTTCTTACCCGATGATGTGCTCACTGCCATCATAGAAAAAACCGGCTCCCAGTCGGGCGATATCTTATTCTTTGGCGCTGGTGATACCAATACTGTCAATGAATCCATCGGTGCCTTACGTGTCAAACTGGGGCATGATTTAGGCATGGTTGAGGATTCGTGGCAGCCATTGTTTGTTGTTAACTTCCCGATGTTTGAGAAAAACAGCCAGGGTGACTGGACGGCTTTGCATCACCCGTTTACTGCGCCTTCGTTTGATTCAGCCGAAGCATTAAAGGCAAACCCCGGCGAAGCGCTTTCACGTGCATACGACATGGTGCTTAATGGTACCGAGTTAGGCGGCGGCTCTGAGCGTATCTACAAGATGGATATGCAGAAAGCGGTGTTTGAGATCCTGGGCATTTCAGCAGAAGAAGCGGAAGAAAAATTTGGCTTCCTGTTAACCGCGCTTAAATACGGTTGCCCACCGCATGCAGGTCTGGCTTTTGGCTTAGACCGTTTAGTCATGCTGATGACTGGCGCAAGTTCTATTCGTGATGTCATGGCATTCCCTAAAACGCAGTCGGCAGCATGTTTGTTAACCTCTGCACCAGCGCCGGTTTCAACAAAACAGTTACGTGAATTAAATCTTAAGCTGCGTAAAGTTGAGACGACGGAACCTGCGGCCTGATTATGAGTGCGGCCATACAGCCATACACTTTACTGGATGACGACGATTGCGAAGTCCGTATTTTGCGCGCACGTGAAACCCTGGGTGAGCGTCTAGTTATATTGGGCCACCATTATCAGCGTGATGAAGTATTTCGTCACGCCAATTTCACCGGTGATTCACTGAAACTGTCGCGGCAGGCGGCGGCATCAAAAGCCGACTACATCGTTTTTTGTGGCGTGCATTTCATGGCAGAAGTGGCTGATATTCTATCGCGCCCGGAACAGATTTCCATCTTGCCGGATCTATCGGCTGGCTGTTCGATGGCGGACATGGCCAATCTGCAGAATGTTGAGCGTGCCTGGCAGGAACTGTCAGAAATTTTAGATCCAGAAGTTAGTATTACGCCTGTAACCTACATTAATTCTGCAGCAGATCTAAAAGGTTTCTGCGGCGAGCACGGCGGCATCGTTTGTACTTCGACTAATGCACGCCACGTGCTTGAGTGGAGTTTTAAACAGAAAGAAAAAGTGCTATTTTTCCCCGATCAGCACCTGGGGAGAAATACCGGTCACACCATGGGTATCCCACTCGATGAGATGGTGGTATGGGATTATGATAAACCGCTAGGTGGTCTGACGGCAGAAGAGATTCAGAACGCAAAAATCATCCTGTGGAAGGGCTTCTGTTCCGTGCACCAGATGTTCCAGCCGGAGCAGATTGATAACTTTAAGCAGAAATACCCGGAAACCCTGATTATCTCTCATCCGGAAAGCCCATTTGAAGTCTGTCAGAAATCCGATTATATTGGTTCCACAGAATATATAATCAATACCATCGCTAACGCCGAAGCCAATACACGCTGGCTGGTGGCGACAGAATTAAACCTGGTGAATCGATTACATGAACAGTATAAACATGAAGGTAAAAATGTACATTTCATGTCACCAAACGTGTGCATGTGTTCCACCATGTTTCGTATCGATCCGCAACACATGGCCTGGGTACTGGAAAACCTGGTCGATGGTCATGTGGTTAATCAGGTCAGCGTGCCCGCCGATGTTGCCGACAATGCAAGGTTGGCACTCAACCGCATGCTCGACGTCTCACCTTAGACGCTCAACGACCATCTACTATGCGTGAAGCAGTAGTCTTAGTACATGGTTTGTGGAGTGTGGCAGGTGTTGACCTGTTAAGACTCAAAAATCGTCTAAGCAATGCCGGTTATGAATGCCACATGTTCAACTATCATGTCTGGGGCAAGCCGCCTGCAGATATCGCCGTCAAGCTCAACAAATTTATCGAAAAAATTGATGCTCCCACAGTACACATCGTGGCACACAGCTTTGGCGGTATCATCACCATGCATCTGTTTGATCAGTTCCCGTTTAATAAAAAGGGTCGAGTAGTATTGCTGGCATCACCAGTGAATGGTAGTGCGGTCGGCAGACGGATTAATGCCAACCCGGTGACACGCTGGATGCTCGGGCAAAGCCATGTCAATGGCCTGTCGGGCGATGTTCCAGAGTGGAAGGGCTGGCAGGATATTGGCGTGATTGCAGGTAACATACCTATCGGTATGGGACTGGTTACCGGCGGGCCAAAATTGCCTCATGACGGTACGGTCTCTGTCGAAGAAGCGCAACTAAAAGGTGCAGCAGATTCAATTGTTGTACGTGAGAGTCATCTGAGTATGTTGATGTCGGCTGGTGTAGCTAAGCAGGTTATTGTTTTTTTGCAGACCGGCAAGTTTGATCAGGAGACGACTACGCCATTGTTTGATGCTGAGCTGGCTTGATCTCTCGTTTTTATGCGGCATTGTCTCTTATTCCCACGCGCCTGCGTGGAAATGCATGAACAAAAGTAAACTGTACATATCAGACAACGAATCACTACAAAATCATACCGCGTTACACCCAAAACCCTTAGCCGGCAGCACCTCACAGTGATAGACTCCCCGCAATCAAAATAATAATAAACCCACCAAAAAAAGCGGGAGATGGTTATGGCTGGACACAGTAAATTTGCGAATATCAAACATCGCAAAGCTGCCCAGGATAAAAAAAGAGGCAAGATTTTCACCAAGTTGATCCGGGAGATCACTGTGGCTGCCCGCGGTGGTGGCGGTGGTGATGTTGCGGCGAACCCTCGCCTGCGTCTTGTGGTCGATAAAGCGCTGGCGGCTAACATGACCCGCGATACTATTGAGCGTGCGATCAAACGCGGCACTGGTGAAGGCGATGATACCAATTATGATGAAATTCGCTACGAAGGTTATGGGCCTGCCGGTACCGCGGTTATGGTTGATTGCCTGACGGACAACCGTAATCGCACCGTGTCAGAAGTACGCCATGCCTTCACTAAAGCCGGCGGTAATTTAGGCACTGATGGTTCTGTCGCTTATATGTTTAACCGCACTGGAGTTTTGGTGTATCCGCAAGGCAGTGATGAGGATGCCATTATGGAGGCGGCGCTGGAAGCCGGTGCAGAAGATGTGGCGACTAATGACGATGGCAGTATCGAGGTGTTGACTGCATTTGAAGATTTTATCTTGGTGAAAGATGCCATGACAGCGGCAAGTTTTGCACCAGAAGAGGCGGAAGTTATTGAAAGGGCAGCTAATTTAGTTGACGTAACTTTTGATGATGCGGAAAAAATCATGCGACTGATTGACACCCTGGAAGATCTGGATGATGTTCAGGATGTGCATACCAATGCTGATTTTTCTGATGAAGTGATGCAGCAGTTATCGGCTTAATGATGAAGTGCTACGACCATAAGAGCTCAGGTGTCAGTTAAAAAAACACGCATTATAGGCATTGACCCCGGATCACGATGTACCGGTTATGGCGTGATAGACAGTGATGGCTTTCGCCACGAATATATCACCAGCGGTTTTGTGAAAATCACCGGCGATGAGTTGCCTGAACGTTTAGGTATGATTTTTAGTGAAATCAGTGACATTATAGAAAAATGGCAGCCGCAGACCATGGGTATCGAACAGGTGTTTGTAAATAAAAATGTGGATTCTGCTCTGAAGCTTGGTCAGGCACGGGGCGCGGCTATCTGTGCGGGCACTAATGCAAATCTGGATGTCGGAGAATACACTCCGCGTGCGATCAAAAAAGCGGTGGTTGGTATCGGTTCGGCGGATAAAGAGCAGGTTCAACAGATGATGAAGCTATTGTTAAAACTTGATTTTGTACCACAAAATGATGAGGCGGATGGCCTGGCTATAGCCGTTTGCCACGCCAATCATATGCATGTGAAAAGCTTAGGTATTGTAACCAAGGTTCGAGGTGGCAGATGGAGGTAACAGGTCAATGATCGGACGTTTAAAAGGTGTTTTGCTGGAGAAACAACCACCAGCAATATTGATCGATGTACAGGGTGTGGGTTATGAGCTCGAAGCATCGATGTCTACGTTTTATAATTTACCGGAATGTGGTGAAACTATCACGTTGCACACACACATGGTTGTGCGTGAAGATGCACAATTGCTGTACGGGTTTTTCTCGCCGTCTGAACGCCTGATGTTTCGCACCTTAATAAAAATTAGCGGGGTTGGGCCAAAGCTTGCGTTGACGATTCTTTCTGGCATGAGCGCTGAAGATTTCTCGCGCTGTATTCTGGAAGGTGACAGCAAAGCCTTAACGCAGCTCCCTGGCGTGGGTAAAAAGACGGCTGAGCGTTTAGTCGTTGAGCTGAAAGACCGTATCGATAAAAATGATGCGATTAGTTTACCCGGCTCTGCGACAAAAATAGAAAAACAGGCTAATCCAGTAAATGATGCAGTAAGTGCATTGATTTCATTAGGTTATAAAGCGCAACAGGCAAGTCAGATGATTCGCAGCATGGACGTGGATGGCAAATCAACCGAAGAAATTATTCGAGCGGCTTTGCAGGGGAGTGCATAAATGAGCGATAACCCGGTATTGTCAGCAGAAAGTGTCGAAGGCGAGGTGGCTATCGATCGCGCTATCCGTCCACAGTATTTAAAAGATTATCGCGGGCAGCCAGCTGTTACCGAGCAACTGGATATATTTATTCCTGCCGCTAAAGCCAGAAATGAAGCCTTAGACCATGTTTTATTCTTTGGACCGCCGGGATTGGGTAAGACCACATTGGCACATATCGTTGCCAATGAGATGGGCGCAAAACTACATTCGACGTCTGGACCAGTTTTGGAAAAACAGGGTGACCTTGCCGCGCTATTGACCAACCTTGAGCCGCATGATGTGTTATTCATCGATGAGATTCATCGTCTGAGCCCGGTGGTAGAAGAAGTATTGTACCCGGCAATGGAAGATCATCAATTAGATATCATGATCGGCGAAGGCCCTGCTGCGCGCTCCATCAAACTTGATCTGCCACCATTTACTCTAGTCGGTGCTACCACGCGAGCGGGGTCGTTAACGTCACCCCTGCGAGACCGTTTCGGAATCGTCTTGCGCCTGGATTTTTACGCGATGAATGATTTAAATCACATCGTCAAACGCTCTGCTGACATTTTAAACGTACGTATCGATGATGCTGGCGCAGGTGAGATTGCCAGACGCGCCAGGGGTACACCGCGCATCGTTAATCGCCTGTTACGACGGGTGCGCGATTATGCGGAAGTCAAAGGTAATGGTTATGTGGATGAAGATATTGCAGCAAAAGCACTGGAATTATTAAAAGTTGATCCGCTTGGGTTTGATATAATGGACCGGCGTTTACTGTTAGCTATCATCGAAAAATTCAATGGTGGTCCGGTGGGCGTGGAAAATCTGGCTGCTGCGATCGGTGAAGAACGCGACACCATAGAAGATGTTATCGAACCCTATCTAATTCAACAGGGATATCTGATGCGCACTCCCAGGGGGCGTATTGCTACTGCGAATGTTTATCAGCATTTTGGTCTGCATGCGCCGGATAGTCTCACTAAGGAAACAGCGAAAGAACTTGCACCAGAAGCAGACATGTTTAAATAAAAGGATTTTTTTACAGTTTTAAAACTGTTCTAATAATAATTATAATAAGTAATGAATTCCAATAATAATCCAAGTACGAAGGAATTTTCCTGGCCGGTTCGTGTCTACTACGAGGATACCGATTCAGGTGGTGTGGTTTATTACGCTAATTACCTGAAATTTATGGAGCGTGCACGTACCGAATTACTACGCAGTATCGGTTACGAGCAGGATCAATTACAACAAGAGCTGGGTATTATCTTTGCGGTGCATAGCGCCAATATTCAATATAAGAAACCAGCCAGATTTAATAACGAGTTAAACGTGCTTACATCGGTTACCTCGCTGGGTAAAGCCAGCATACATTTTAAACAGTCTATTTATCTTGAGCCGTCTCATGATGTAGCTGTTGCCACTGGCTCCGCGCCTACTGTATTGTTAGCAGAAGCGGAAATCATAATTGCCTGTCTAAATGCGAACAAATTCTTACCGCAGAGTATCCCTGCATCAATAATCGAAAAAATGAATAAGGAGTTTTATTGTGGAAGCTGATATGTCGCTATTGTCACTGGTAACACGCGCCAGTTTTTTAGTGCAGATAGTGATGATGATTTTGTTAGGTGCATCGGTGCTTTCATGGATTATTATCGTACTCAAATTTAAAATATTGAAACTGGCGAAGGAAGAAGCCATACGCTTCGAAGATCAATTCTGGTCAGGAATCAATTTATCCGATCTTTATCAGCAGGTTAAACGCAAGGCCGAAACACGTCGTGGTGTCGCCCGAATTTTTGAAGTCGGTTTTGCAGAATACCTTCGCACCCATAAAAACAAAACAAACACGGCAATGATGTTGGCCAGTGTGCAGCGCAGTATGAAAGTTGCGGTTACTCGTGAAGAAGATTCTTTAGATTCTCATCTGTCTATGTTGGCGACCATTGGTTCTATTAGTCCTTATATTGGCCTGTTCGGAACAGTATGGGGCATTATGCGGTCGTTTATTGCTCTGGGTGCAGTCGAGCATGCCAGTCTTGCGATGGTTGCTCCAGGCATTGCTGAAGCGCTAATCGCAACGGCGATGGGTTTGTTTGCCGCCATTCCCGCAGTTATTGCATATAACCGATATGCTGAAAAAGTTGATCGTTTATCCAGTACCTATGAGAATTTTGCTGAAGAGTTTGCGACAATTTTGCAGCGACAGAGTCATGCTACGGGTGAAGTCGCGTAATGAGTAAAAAACGTCGCGCAATTGCCGAGATTAACGTGGTTCCGTATATCGACGTCATGTTAGTGTTATTGATCATTTTCATGATAACTGCGCCGATTGTTCAGCAAGGTGTCGAAGTTGAATTGCCGAAGTTGGCTGCTAACTCATTACCTCCTGAACAACAGGAACCAGTGATATTGACCGTGAGTAAAACCGGCGAATATTATTTGAATGTTGGTGATGATTTAAAGAAACCGGTGAGCGATGATATTGTCAGCCAGCGTGTCGCTTTAATACTCAAGCTTAAGCCACAAACGCCAGTACTGGTTCGTGGTGATAAAGACGTTAATTATGGATCGGTGACAACGGCGATGGTGCTTCTGCAATCAGCTGGTGTGGAAAAAGTAGGTTTAATGACTGAACAACCCTGAAATGGTTGGTATTAGTCAACAGGATCACATCAATGAATTCGTCTGGTTTATTTTCTGAATTAAAAAAACACCCATGGATTATGGTGTTGGTTATATTGTTTCACGCTGGCCTGGTGGTGCTGTTAAGTATCAACCTGTCTAATGATGAAAAACCGCCAGTACCGATGTCGCAAAAGCACAAGATTATAGATGCAGTTGTGGTCGATGCAAAAAAATATGATGACCGTGTAAAGCAGAAAAATATTGCTGCTGAGAAAAAAATCAAAGATAAAAAAGAGGCTGAGAAAAAACGTTTAGCAGAAAAAAACAAAGCGGCAGAGAAAAAACGTCAGCAAAAAGCAGATAAAAAGCGCAAGCAAGAAGCAGACAAAAAATTAGCCATAGCGAAAAAGAAAGAAGCAGAACAAAAAGCTAAAGCGAAAAAAGAAAAAGAACAAATAGCACTAAAGAAAAAAGAGCAGCAACGTAAAGAGCAGACAAGACTGGATGCTGAGAAAAAACGCAAAGTAGAAGAAGAGCGCAAGCGGCGAGAAGATGAAAAAGCGGAATTCAAACGTGCCCTGCTGGAAGAGGAAAGACGTGAAGAAGAAGCTAAAAAGCTGGCTGAGCGTACGGCTAGATTGCAGACGCAACGCCAACAATATATTGTGCTGATTGCGCAAAAAGTTGAAAATAACTGGTTGCGTCCAGTAACGAATACTGAAGGTCAAAGTTGTGACGTGATAGTGACGCAAACGATGATGGGAGATGTGATAGATGTACGATTGCAGTCGTGTACCAGTGATAATGCCTTTCAGCGTTCTGTAGAACGTGCGGTTCGTAAAGCATCACCATTGCCGTTACCGCCTAACCCTGACGTGTTCGACCGGGAGATTTATTTTACCTTTAAACCTCGTTTGTAAATTTTAAGTTTTGGATCAAATAATCACTATGATAAAAAATATAATAATCGGTCTGTTTTGTCTGGGTTTTTCTTCGATGGCACAGGCAGTGTTAAAAATTGATATTACTGAGGGTTTTGAAGGTGCTTTACCCATAGCGGTGATTCCGTTTCAATGGCATGGCAGCGAAAAAGTAGTTAATGGTGATGTCTCGGCAATAGTCGTTTCTGATTTAGCACGCAGTGGTAAATTTTCACCGGTAGCAGAAAAAGATCTGATTGCCCGGCCACAAAAACTGGAGGATGTTCATTATAAAACCTGGCGTATCGCGGGGATGGATCACATCGTTATCGGTGATGTAACCAAACAGCCTGATGGTACATATCAGGTACAGTTTCGACTGATCGATATTTTAAAAGCCAAACAGGTTCTGGGTTATAGTTTTTCTGCAACAGATAAAACCCTTCGCGCAGTCGCACATCAGATGAGTGATTACATATTTACTCATATAACAGGGTTACCTGGTGCGTTTAGTACGCGTATAGCGTATGTGACAGTGCAGCGGGACAAAAAGGGAAGCGCTTCTCGTTTGCAGGTTTCCGATACCGATGGATATAATCCGCAAACATTGTTGACTTCTGATGAGCCGATCATGTCGCCAGCCTGGTCACCGGATGGGGCCGAATTGGCCTATGTTTCTTTTGAGAGCGGCCAGGCAGAAATTTTTACCCATAATGTGCTTTCCGGCATAAGAAAAAGTCGTGCTAAGTTTAAAGGTTTAAATGGCGCGCCCGCCTGGTCACCAGATGGTAAAAAACTTGCGATTACCTTATCGAAAGATGGTAACCCTGATATTTATACTCTGAATTTGGCGGATAATAAAACACAACGTATTACTAACCACTGGTCGATCGATACTGAAGCTGCGTGGTTAGCTGATGGGAAATCAATTATTTATACATCGAGTCGTAGCGGTAAACCACAGCTATATTTACAGTCTGTGTCTGCAGGCTCCAAACCAGAGCGATTGACTTTTGAAGGCGGTTATAATGCCAGCGCGAGTGTCTCTGCCGATGGTAAATATGTTGCTTATGTTCACGGTGAAGGTAATATTTATCGTATTGCGGTTTTAGAACTTAAAACAAAATCATCAAGAATTTTAACTGATGGCCCGCTTGATGAATCACCGGAATATGCGCCTAATAACAGTATGATCTTATTTGCCTCTCAGGAAAAGAATCAGGCAGTATTGGCAGCGGTATCAGTCGATGGTCGCCAGAAACAACGTTTAGCATTTACTGATGGTGAAGTAAGAGAGCCATCCTGGGCAGCGAAAAGACACTAGTGTTTATTTATTAAGTTTTTTGGATTGTAACAATGAGGATTTTCAGATGAAAAGAATATTTTTTGTAGTCGTACTAGCACTCTCAATCACAGCATGTGGTGAGAGAATAAAACCTGATGATGAAACTACAGGTGATAACAGTAACGTTTCAGCTTCCGACGGTGCAACTTCGGGCGGTATAAATGGTGGTGCTGGTATTGGTGGCACAGCGCTTGAGGGTGGCATGTTGGTATCCTATGAAAAGAACGCAATAAATGACCCGAACAATGTGCTTTCTGGAAAAATAGTATATTTTGACTTTGATAGTAATACGGTCGGTGATGATTATGTTGAGCTGGTGAAACATCACGGCAAGTATCTTTCGTTTAATGCCGGTGCCAGTGTTCGACTCGAAGGACATGCGGATGAGCGCGGTACGCGTGAATATAATGTCGCGCTGGCTGAAAAACGTGCACAGGCAGTCAAACAACTGATGTTATATGAAGGTGCGGGTAATGATCAGATTTCTATTGTAAGCTATGGCGAGGAAAAACCTGTTGCTTTTGGTCATGATGACGAGTCAATGAGCCTGAACCGTCGAGTAGAGGTTGTTTACCAATAAGTGATTTTGATACAACATAAACAGTGAACATTAAAAAATGAAATACGATATAAAAATATACAGTCTTGCCGCCTGTGGGTTGCTCCTAACGAGCAATGTGTTGGCTGCAGATGAAAGCCTTGAAAAGTTGGATGACAAACAACGCATTCAACGACTTGAACGCATGATGGACTCCGATGTCCTGCGTGAGCAGAGACAGACCATGATGTCTTTACGCGAAGAAACTTCGGCATTGCGTGAGCAGATTGAACAGCAGGAATATGAACTAGAAAGCATGAAACAGCGTCAGCGTAACTTATATCTCGACATGGATCGACGTATAAATAATGTTGAAGCTGGAAGTCTACGTGGTGCAAAAGTAGTTGCACCTGTGCCACCGCCTAATATGTCATCAGGCAAGGCCGCAGTGCCTGTTGTCGTAGCGGGTGATACCGATGGCCAGGAGGCTTATTCAAAAGCATTTGCACTGCTGAAAGAAGGCCAGTACGAACAATCCATCAAGTTATTTGAAGCTTTTAAAACCAATTATCCAAACAGTAAGTATGCTGATAATGCGCAATATTGGCTGGGTGAAGCAAATTATGTTTCGCGTGACTATAAAAAGGCATTAACAGAATTTCAACAGTTAATCGCTCAATATCCTGATAGTTCTAAAAATGCAGGCGCACGCTTAAAGATTGGTTACGTTTATTTTGAATTAAAAAACTGGTCAGCCGCTAGTGAAGCGCTACAGCAGGTTATTAGCTTATATCCTGATAGCACGGTAGCCAAAAAAGCAAATGAACGTCTACAGCGCATGAAACGAGAAGGGCATTAGTTGTAATATCGAGAAGCAATGTCTGATCATCCGCGCCTGAAAATTACTGAGATATTTTATTCGTTACAGGGCGAAGCTCTCAATGTGGGATTGCCAACCGTCTTTGTACGTTTAACCGGCTGTCCCTTGCGTTGTAATTATTGTGACACTGCTTATGCTTTTACCGGCGGTGAGTGGATGGATGTCGAAGCCGTTGTCGATGAGCTCAAGCGATACAAAACCAGTCATATAACCGTTACCGGAGGCGAGCCTTTAGCGCAGAAGAACTGCATAGGGCTTCTTAAGCAGCTATGTGATCTGGGTTATGACGTATCTTTGGAAACCAGCGGTGCCATTTTAGTCGATCAGGTCGACGAACGTGTGGTAAAAATACTCGATGTTAAAACACCAGCGTCAAATGAGAACAGTAAAAATAAGTTAGAAAATTTTGCATTGTTACATGCAGACGATCAAATAAAATTTGTTATATGTAATGAAGATGATTATATCTGGAGTAAGCAGTTTATCGAGCAGCATCAACTAGACGGCAAGTGTGAGATTCTGTTCTCACCGAGCCATGAGCAGTTAGATGCAACAATGCTGGCAAACTGGGTGTTACGAGATCAACTTAACGTTAGATTTCAAGTCCAGTTACACAAGTACCTATGGGGTGATATGCCCGGTGTTTGATTTTTACCCGATTTTTGATGACGAGAATACATATGTCTGCTGATAAAAAATCAGCTAAAGCCATAGTGCTGTTATCAGGCGGCCTGGATTCAGCCACTGTGCTGGCGATTGCAAGTCAGAAATTTAAGTGTCATGCCTTAAGTTTTAATTATGCACAGCGCGGTCTGTCTGAAATTATTGCTGCAAAAAAGTTAGCTGAGCGTTACGCTGCAAGTCACCAGGTAATTCATATCGATGACGGCGTGATGCCGGGCTCTGCATTAACAGATGAAACGATTGCAGTACCTGATGCGGTCTCTGGGCTGCATGCAGAAGGCATTCCAGTGACCTATGTACCGGCACGAAATACGCTGTTTTTATCTCATGCTCTAGCAGTGGCTGAAGTGCTTTCATCTCAGGATATATTTATCGGTGTCAATGCGGTGGATTATTCTGGTTATCCAGATTGTCGCCCAGAATTTATACGCGCTTACGAATTGATGGCAAATCTGGCAACAAAAGCAGGGGTTGAGGGAAATCGGCTGACTATTCACGCGCCGCTAATCGATAAAAGCAAAGCCGATATTATCCGTATAGGTAACGACCTGGGGGTTGATTACGCAGCTACGGTCTCCTGTTATCAGGCAAATGAGCAGGGCGAAGCCTGCGGTAATTGTGATTCCTGCCAGTTGCGTCGTAAGGGCTTTGAGGATATCGGTATCACAGATCCAACGCGATATTTTTAGGCTTAATATTACCGGATAATATTGTTTTTCGGCGCAACTCCATGTATGATTCGCGCCTTCCTATTGTGTTGCTATTTATGGGAATAGATTTTCATGGAATCGAAGATTTTGTAAAGAAAATATGGATTGTTAGCTCAGTTGGGTTAATCGCGGGTTAAGGAGCGATTAACGCTCGACCAGGGAAGGTCGAGCAGGTGCTTGATATTATCGCGCCGTGTTGCCATGGATGGCTTGCATGAAACTTTTTATATGGGCCGTTAGCTCAGTTGGTAGAGCACCGGACTTTTAATCCGATGGTCGAGCGTTCAAGTCGCTCACGGCCCACCATATAAATCGCTATTGTATCAATAGCAAAAAAAAGCCCTGAACGTTGTTCAGGGCTTTTTTATTTTAAGAAGTAAAACTTAGGAATTGTTTCTAAGGTTTATTTCCTTTGGCTTGGACCATTAAGTTCCAGACCATTACTCATGTAGGTGTGGAAGTACTCAAGTGCAGTGTATTCATCACTTTGAGCTTTAAATGGTTTAGCGCGTACCTGCTTGTTACAACCGCCATAACGACGATGTAAGGTACCCATACCTGCCCATTTATTACGATAAACAGGGAAACCCGTTGTATGACCTAAAGCGGGGCTTAGGATGTCAGCACGGATTTTGCTGCCAGAGTAGTAATAATGGCAATCGGCACATGACATATTTAACTGGCCACGTTTAGCGTAAAAGTGTTTTTTACCGCGATTATAAATAGCGATAGCTTTTGCATCGTTAGGTACTTTTACGTTAGTTTTGTGACCGCGTGACAGTGATGCCAGGTAAGCACTGATTTCTGTGATAGCACCTTTTTTCCATTTCAGTTTCTTTTCACCGTTGTCAGTGCGACATTTGTTGATTGCACTTTCCATAGTCACAACTTTGCCGCTGTCAGTGTCAAAATAGGGATAATTTTGTTTTATGCCTTTTTTGTAGTTTGGAAAGCAATCTGCATAACCTTTACCGTTAGCAAATTTTTTGTTGAATTTACCTTCACCGTTATCAACGGCGATTTCGTACGAAGGAAATTCTTCAAAAGCTTCCCACTGTTCACGTGAAGCTGAGTCTACGGCGTATACGCCATTTACAAAGTCATTTACCGGTACATTAGGAAATTTCTTCGTAAAGTACGAGCGGAATGCTTTTAAGTCATCATCTGGTGTTGCCTGTGCTGCAAATGGTGTTGCAGCAATCAGCATAACAGATAATGCGGTAGCAATTTTTATCATGGTTCACCTTTTTTTGTTATACCAAGTTTAATAATGAGAAAATTTAACAAATCTCTCAATTATTTCATTTTGGCTTCGGTTGAGTCACTCTTGCCGGTATTATCTACCCAGCTAATCTTAATCTTGTCACCGGCTTTTGCGCCAGAGAATGAAAAAGATAGGAATGGGTTTTTAGATATTGTACCGCTCCACTGAGCATTCATTACAGTTTTGCCGCTGTATTCACAAACGACTTCCTGGATGAAATGAGCAGGAATTAACTTGCCTGATTTTTTGTTTTTACGTAGGCCTGTTTCCATTGGGTGGCTGATTAAGCATTTTATTTTTGCTTCGCCTTCTTTGACCTTAGCGCGTACTTTAATTGATGATTTAGCCATCTTATTTAACCTCTTTATCTATGCTTAACCGCCGCAACCACCGATGGTGACTTTGACGTTTTTGGAAGTGGTGTACAGTTTGCCACCGGCTTTTACAACAGCGGTAACATCGGATGTTTTACCCATTTTAATACGGGTAGAAACAAAACCTTTTGTGGTTGCACCAAGGTTAAATGTTGCGGTTAAAGGGGTACCATTTTTTGCAACAATTATGCTGATAGCTTCGGTGTTAGCAATACTGCTGGTAATGGTAACAGGTACAACTGCACCGTTCTCTGCAATATCTGGAGCTTTCAGTTTAATGTCGCTGCTTTCTGTAGTGCTGGAGCTTCCAAGTGAAGCTTGCAACGCCGCGTTAGTATCTTTTGCTTCAAAAGCGGCTTTAGGCCATGCGGCTAAAACTGCTTTTGGTGTCAACAAGCCTGCACTGATCGCAATGCCAGTTGCACCTGCCGCAAAAGTACCTTTTAGTAATACTCTTCGATTCTGATTCATCTAGTCTTACCTTCTGACTTTATAATGTGTAAATAAATGTGGATACCAAGTCGATTTCTTTAGAGGACATCACTGCGTGAGGACCAAAAGGAATCATGATGGTATTTGGGTTGTTTGTGCGAGCATCGCTAATTTGAGCACGAAGTTTTTCGTAGTCAGGGAAACGAGCTTTCATCGCAACAAGCGGTGGCCCAATATTACCTGCTAATGATCCACCTGCTATCTCGTGGCAAGCCAGGCAATTACCTTTTTTTCTGTCAAACGATAACTTTTTACCTGCTGCGAGGTCAGCTGCTTCATCGGCACTAGCAATGCTTGGTGCGAACCCAAGGCAGCCTATTAAGGCAACGATCGACGTGGTTGTGGTTATATGTGCGGTTATCCGCATTCTTATCTCCTCCTAATTTAATGTTGTATTGTTTTACAGGACGAAATACAGAAGTAATTATTCAAAATTGAGACATGAGTAATTAGTTTTTGTATCTAGCCATGTGCATTTCTAATTGTAGGATATATTCATAATTGAATAGGGGATATAGCATACTCCCTAAAAGGGATAAGGCAAGGGGTTTGTGGAAAAAAAACAAACGCTTATAAATAGCGGTATGTAGCTTGCTGACCACTAAAGCTGGTCTTTATATTCCTGTATTACTTTCTTGAGTTCGAGTTTTGCAGCTTCAAGTCTTTGTTTTGTAGATGGACTAATGTTTTCCTGCCTTAGCGCGTTGTCATATTGTTGTATTGCAAGTTCAATGTATCCCTCACGCGCATACTGGTCACCTGTGGACTCTAATGCAGCGCTGATTTGACCATTGGAGTAATAAGCATTAGCGAGTGCTTTATAGATTATTGCGTAATCATCTGATTGCAGTTGTTTTTTTAGTAAAGGGATGCTTTTATCAGGCATCTTATTGTCATTTAATGCGCTGACGTAGGCCATGGTAACGGGTAAGTAGCCAGGATATAGCTTTGCCAGCGAGCTCAGCACTTTTAATGCATTTTTATCGTCCTGCTTGCTGCTGTATGCTTCAGCCAGCGCAAGTCGCAGCCAGGGGTGTTTATGTTTTTCCCTGCTTTTTTTCAATATTTGTATCGCGAGGTCGGCATTTTGTGTGCGAATAGCGGCCAGTGCTTTTTGGTACTGGCCGATGAGCCCGTCACCAACAACTTTATTATCAAGATAATACTCAGGTTGTTTGCTGATCAGGACAGCCAGACGGGCTTTGGTAAATTGAAAATCAACGGTGTCACTAGGTAACGACTCATTTTTTTCGTTTAATCTGTTTTTTGCTTCAGAAACACGGTTGCTGCTTAACGGGTGAGTGCGCAGATATTCCATGCCGCCATCTGGGCTTTTGTCCAGAAGAATTTCAAAAAATTCAACCATACCCTGAGGATTAATGCCGGTATCAGCCAATATGCCAATACCAACACGGTCAGCCTCGTACTCGTTACTGCGGGTGAAGTTGATAGAAGATTGCTGGCTGCCGGCGAGGCCCGACATGAAAACAGCCTGTCCGGCCTGTGTATCCTGTGAGCCTACCAAGATAGCCGCCAGTAAGGTGGCAATGGTCAATGCTGTTGAATTACCGGAATTATCAAAAGCACGCGCTAAATGACGTTGTGAGACGTGGGCGATCTCATGCGCCAGCACACTGGCGAGCTGACTTTCATTTTCTGCTTCAAGAATAAGCTGAGTATGAATACCTATATAAGCAGCAGGTCCGGCAAAAGCATTGATCGATGGTGCTTTAATGATGAAAAAGTGAAATTCATCTCCAGCTGCGTCAGAGCGTGAGGCCAGGCGCTTGCCGATACTGTTGAGGTAATAGTTTATCTGCAGGTCATCAACGAAGGGCAGGTTTGCCCGCAATGACCGGTAAAAACCCAGACCAAGCTGCCGCTCTTCTTTGCTGCTAAAGCTCTCCAGCGTTGGATCGCCCAGGTCAGGCAGGTTGGCATGAGCAATCGTAGTAATAGCCAATGAAAGGCCGACGCTTAATGCTATACATCTAAATAATGATTTTTTGATTTCAGATGTAGATGTTTTCATGTGTGAGATTCATAGAGAAACGTAGTTACCAGTTAAGGGTAGTCATAGTGTTCTTATTTCAGCCGTCCTTAGCTTAATGTGTGGCCAGTTTATCAAATTCAAATAATTTAACAGGTGATCTTTAAGACTATGTGCACACGGCAAAGTTGCTTAATTTGGAAATAAATGTATTCATATATAATAATACTCTTATCTTATAATATTAGCGCTTTATTATTTATCTGCAGATTATACGTGTTTTTTTAGCGTTTTAGCTATAAACCCCAGAGTTTATGGGGCCTGGTTAAAATAGATATTTATGTGATATGCTCAGAACATTGAGGCGTGGGAAAGAAATAACAAAATAAAAGGGAATAAAAGTAGCGAAATATCGTCGCAACCTGATTGACACTCAGTCTTTTCTACATTATCGTGACAACCACTGAAGGAAACAGTTCATTTTTATATTAAATTTATAAAATTCATAACAAGTTTTAAGTCTTTTGGCTTCACACACACCTGCCGTTGGAGGTAGAAAATAATGAGAACAATAGTGAAAAAATCACTTTTGGCAATTGCAGTTTCAGGCGTAATAATATCGCCTGCCGTTAACGCGACAAACGGTTATTTTGGTCACGGATACAGTACAAAAGAAAAAGGTCTGGCTGGAGCTGGCACCGCCTATTCTCAGGATGCAATGGCAGCAGCGACCAATCCGGCCGGTATGGCATTTGTAGGTGGCCGTATGGATATCGGTTTAGCATTATTTAGCCCATCACCACGTAGTTATACAGTAACTGGTACTCCACATGCTCCTGAGGGTCCAGGTGGGACTTATCCTTTTGGCAGTATGATTAATGCTCAACCTGGTGTTGAAGTTGAAAGTGATAATGATCTTTTCATGATTCCTCACTTTGCTTATAACTGGCAAGCAGACGATGTCAGCACGATAGGTGTTAGTGTTTATGGTAACGGTGGCATGAATACAGAATATCCTGCAGCATCGACGCCATTTGAAGCGGGTACCTTTGGAGCTGGCACCACTGGTATTAATCTGTCACAGTTATTTGTTAACGTTAGTTTTGCGAAAAAAATGAATGCTAATAATGCATTTGGCGCGAGTATTATCGTGGTCGGTCAGCAGTTTTCAGCGCAAGGTCTAGAGAATTTTACTCCATTTTCTAGCGATCCAAGTAGCCTGTCAGGCAATAAAAAATCAACTTCTTATGGTGCCGGTTTTAAATTCGGTTATCAGGGTGAAGTCTATAAAGGTATTCGTTTAGGTGCGGCTTATCAGTCAAAAATGTCGATGTCATCATTTGATGAATATGCCGGTTTGTTTGCTGAAGGTGGAGATTTTGATATTCCATCAACCTATAACATAGGTGCTTCATTCGATGTGGGCAAAAGCGGTGTAATCGTGGCTGACGTTCAGCAGATTAATTACAGTGAAATTGCTTCTATCGCTAACCCTATCAATAATCTGTTCACCGGTTGTTTGCCTGGTGGTTTCCCCGGTAATCCAGGGCCTGGCGGCATGGGTGCGGGTTGTTTAGGTGGCGCTGATGGCGGTGGTTTCGGCTGGGAAGATATGACTATTTTCAAAATAGGCTATCAAATGGATATCGGTAAGAAAAATACTATCCGCGTAGGTTACAGCCATGCTGAGCAACCGATTCCAGAATCTGAGACCCTGTTTAATACATTAGCACCAGCTGTAATTGAAGATCACATTACTGCAGGCTGGACGCTGAAAGTGGGAACTGATATGGAATTTAATCTTGCTGGTATGTATGCACCAAGTAATTCTGTAAAAGGTCCTAATCCAGCTGATGGTGGTGAGGCAAATGGTGGTACAGACATAGCAATTGAGATGTCTCAGTATGAAGTTCAGGCAGGATGGGCCTGGAAATACTGAGTTAGTCTTTTCAAAGCATGATAAAAGGAGGCCCCGGACGGGGTCTTTTTTTATTAATTTATATTCGACTTTATGCTTAATGAATGAGACATGAGGCTAAAAGAAGATAATTTAGAAAAATTTTGGAGTGAAAATAACATGATAAAATTTAGTGGAAAGATACTTGTGGTTGTAGCAGTCGCTATGATGAGTTTGACATCAATGGTGGCAAATGCTGCCACTGAGATGAAACCCTTTGTTTTAGCTTCAACGAGTACCGGCGCGGTTGCCGATAAAGTGGCTGGCGTTAAAAAGTCTTTAACAGATAATGGTTTTGAGGTGGTAGGTGAATACTCACCCTATGAAACTGCACACATTATAATCGTTACCAACAATACTTTGAAAAAAGCGGCTGGTTCTCATGAGCGCGCCGGTTATGTTGCGGGTCAACGTGTTGCGATTACAAAAGTGGGTGATCAGCTTCAAATCACATATACAAACCCGGTTTACATGGCTGCTGCTTACCACGTAAAAGTGGATGTCTCTTCTGTTTCTGATGCATTAAAAACTGCCTTAGGCGCAATTAAAGAGTACGGTCCGGCAGTAGGTCTGGATGCTGATGAGCTTGAGAGTTATCACTATACCTTTGGTATGGAGTATTTTGACGAGCCCTACGACCTGGTTGAATATGACAGCTATGAACAAGCGGTTGCTGCTGTGGAAAAAGGACTGGCTGCTAAAGTTGGCGGTGCAACGAAGGTTTACCGTATTGATATTCCCGGTAAAAAACAAACTTTGTTTGGCGTTGCTTTATCATCTGAAAGCACAGGTAACAAATATATGGATGATTCGTTCATCATGAATGAGATCGATTTTAAAGAGACGCGTTCTACAGCACATCTTCCATATGATCTTTTGGTAACTGGCGAAGAGGTTGAGGCGTTACATGCCCGTTTCCGTATTGCGGTTAACTTCCCTGATCTCAGTATGATGGGTTCTAACAGCTTTATGAATATTATGCCTTCACCTGATGCGATTAAAGCTGCATTAACAAAAGCTACAGGTGGTAAAATAGAAGAAGAATTCTAATTTAATTTTAGAAAATGTTGAAAAACCCGGTTATTGCCGGGTTTTTTTTGCCCCAATATTTTTGTGAAGTAATAACTGGAGGTGCTCTAAAATATAATCCAGAAAGTTATGACTAACATTGTAGGTATTGTTACTTGCAGCGAATACTAATAAATTGTTCGTGAAATTTGCTGGATAACCGTTTAGAATGCACGGTTCGCCTAGCAGGTAGAGAATTTTAGAACATAAAAAGCCCGTTTTTTGTAAGGCTTTTTTGCAAATTAAAGAGAGATTGGTATAACCGTGGAATTAACTGGCGCAGAGATTATCATTGAATGCCTGAAAGCCGAGGGTGTTGATTATGTATTTGGTTACCCGGGTGGTGCCGTATTGCATATTTATGATGCTTTTTATAAGCAGGATGATGTGCAGCACATACTTGTTCGTCATGAACAGGGTGCAACGCATGCGGCTGATGGTTATGCCAGAGCAACCGGTAAACCTGGCATAGTGCTTGTTACCTCGGGTCCAGGAGCAACCAATGCGGTAACCGGTATTGCTACTGCATATATGGATTCAATTCCAATGATTGTTATCACCGGTCAGGTTCCTAAGCATCTGATAGGTAATGATGCTTTTCAGGAAGTTGATTCTGTAGGTATTACTCGTCCGATTGTTAAACACAACTTTTTGATCAACGACGTTAATGACATCGCTGAGACATTTAAAAAAGCATTTTATGTTGCAACGACGGGTCGTCCCGGCCCTGTGGTTATTGATATACCAAAAGATATTACGGCTGAAAAAATTGCGTTTGAATATCCTGCTGAAATCAAAATGCGTTCATATAATCCAACGGTTATAGGTGATGATGAACAAATAAGACGTGCCGTGGATCTTATGCTAAAAGCCGAGCGACCAATGATCTATACCGGCGGCGGTGTGATAATAGGCAATGGCTCGGAGCAGTTAAGAACATTCACGCGCTCATTAGGTTACCCCATTACGCAGACATTAATGGGTTTGGGCGCATTTCCTGCGAGTGACCCATTGTCGCTTGGCATGTTAGGCATGCACGGAACCTATGAAGCCAATATGGGTATGCACCACAGTGATTTGTTAATTGCGATAGGTGCGCGTTTTGATGATCGCGTGACAGGTGCACTGGAAAAATTCTGTCCGGATGCAAAAATTATTCATATCGATGTTGATCCGGCCTCTATCTCGAAAAATGTAAAAGTTGATGTGCCTATCGTAGGTGAAGTTGCGCCGGTACTGGATACTATTAATGCACTATTGAGTAAATCAGCTGAGCAGACAAATAAAGCGGCGCTTGAAAAATGGTGGGCGCAAATTAATGAGTGGCGTGCGCAGGATTGTCTTAAATACGATCGCGATAGTGAAATCATCAAACCGCAATATGTTGTTGAAGAGTTGCACAAGATAACCAATGGCGACGCATTTATTACTTCTGACGTTGGTCAACACCAGATGTTTGCTGCGCAATATTACGGTTTTGATAAACCGCGACGATGGATTAATTCTGGCGGCCTGGGGACCATGGGTTTCGGTCTGCCTGCTGCGATGGGTGTGCAACTGGCGTATCCCGATGAAACTGTCGCCTGTATTACGGGTGAATCGAGTATTCAAATGTGTATACAGGAATTATCGACCTGTAAGCAGTATGGATTGCCAGTAAAAATTATTAACCTGAATAACGGTTATATGGGGATGGTGAGACAGTGGCAGGAGTTCTTTTATGAGAAACGTTATGCCATGTCTTATTTTGACGCATTACCCGACTTTGTAGCATTGGCTGAAAGTTATGGTCACGTCGGTATCAAGGTAGAAAAGACTGCAGACGTACGTCCAGCACTAGAAGAAGCATTCAAACAAAAAGATCGCCTGGTATTTCTTGATTTTATTACCGATCGAGAAGAAAACGTTTATCCGATGATTCCGACCGGCGCCGGTTTGAATGAAATGATTTTGGTGTAGCTATCATGGTATACGAACTAGACAATAGTGAAGCGGTAGAGATGAAACATATTATCTCTATATTGTTAGAAAATGAAGCAGGCGCGCTGTCACGTGTCGCCGGTTTATTTTCTGCTCGTGCCTATAACATTGAATCATTAACGGTGGCGCCAACTGATGACCCATCTTTGTCGCGAATGACATTAGTGACAACGGGTACTGATGAAATTGTTGAACAGGTGTGTAAGCAGCTTAATAAACTGGTCGATGTCGTAAGACTGGTTAATCTGACTGACGATGTTCATGTCGAACGTGAACTGATTCTGATTAAAGTCAAAGCAGAAAACGAGCAGCGTGATGAAGTTAAACGCATAGTGGATATTTTTCATGGTCATGTTATCGACAGCTCAGATACTACCTATACATTGGAAGTGACGGGTGATAGTGAAAAAATCGATGCAGTATTAAAAGCGTTAGAGGGAATGACTATTATAGAGGTAGTTCGTTCCGGCCAGCTGGGCATGGGCCGCGGTGCCAAAGGTATTATGTAGGCCAAGATAAACGAAAACCGTCCTGCCGTACCATACAGGCAATAACAACAGACATTTAAATTAAAACATTTACGGGTTAAGTAACAATGAATATTTATTACGATAAAGACTGCGATCTTTCTATCATACAAAGCAAAAAAGTATGCATCATCGGTTATGGCTCACAAGGTCATGCGCATGCAAACAACTTACAGGACTCAGGTGTTGAGGTTTGTGTTGGCTTGCGTGAAGGTTCTTCTTCAGCTACAAAAGCAGAAGGCGCAGGTATTGCAGTTAAGTCTATAGAAGAGGGTGTTGCCTGGGCAGACGTTGTTATGGTGTTGGCACCGGATGAGCATCAGGCTGCAATCTATAAAGAGCAGATCGAGCCTAATATAAAACAGGGTGCGGCGATGGCGTTTGCCCATGGTTTTAATATTCATTTTAAAGCTATCAGCCCACGTGCTGATCTGGATGTGATCATGATCGCACCAAAAGCACCAGGCCATACTGTTCGCAGTGAATTTGTTAACGGTGGCGGTATTCCTGATCTGATTGCTATTTCACAGGACGCATCAGGCAATGCAAAAAATATCGCATTATCTTATGCATCAGCTATCGGTGGTGGTCGTACTGCGATTATCGAAACCAGCTTCCGTGAAGAAACTGAAACTGACCTGTTTGGTGAGCAAGCGGTATTGTGTGGTGGTACCACTGCGCTGGTTCAGGCTGGTTTTGAAACATTAGTTGAAGCCGGTTATGCACCGGAGATGGCTTACTTCGAATGTCTGCATGAGCTGAAACTGATCGTGGATCTAATGTATCAGGGCGGCATCGCTGATATGCGTTACTCGATTTCAAATACCGCTGAATACGGTGATGTAACACGCGGTCCACGCATCGTTAATGAAAACACCAAAGCAGAGATGAAGAAGATCCTTGAAGAAATTCAGAGTGGCCAGTTTGCCAGGGAATTTCTTGATGAAATGCATTCCGGTGCAAAGAACCTCGAAACTTTACGTAAAAAAGGCCGTGAGCATCAAATTGAAAAAGTAGGTGCGGAATTACGCTCTATGATGCCATGGATTAAAGCCAATAAGATTGTAGATAAGAGTAAAAACTAATATCGGCATATCTGTTGAATAAAAAAAGGGCTGTATAGCCCTTTTTTTTTGTTAGACGATACAGCAAGACTAGGCTATCCTTAACACTATGGAAACTCCTGAAGAACAACCAACTAAAAAACGCAGTCGTGGCATCTATCTGCTGCCTAACCTGATCACAACCGCAGGATTATTTGCCGGTTTCTATGGCATCGTCGCGGCGACCCAGGGTAAGTTTGAGCAGGCTGCGGTGGCCATTTTTATCGCTATGATCCTGGACGCGCTCGATGGCCGGGTAGCTCGCATGACTAATACACAGACCGAGTTTGGCGCAGAATACGATAGTCTCGCCGATATGGGTTCATTTGGTCTGGCGCCTGCGCTGGTGATGTATGAATGGTCCTTGTCTTCACTGGTTAATGTGAGTTTTACTTTCGGCAAACTAGGCTGGCTGGCGGCTTTTTTATATGTGGCCTCAGCTGCATTACGGCTTGCACGTTTTAATACCAGGGCAAGCAATACTGATAAACGTTATTTTCAGGGGCTGCCCAGTCCAGCGGCTGCAGCCGTGGTGGTGGGTTTTGTCTGGGCCTGTTTTGATAATGGCATTGCCGGTGATGCAGTAGCGATGATCTCTTTACCTATTATCGTATTTTCTGGCGTGATGATGGTGAGCAACGTTTCTTATTACAGTTTTAAGGATGTTGATTTTCATAATAAAGTACCCTTTATGGCGATGTTAGCAGTAGTGATGATTTTTGTGTTTGCCTCGATTGATCCGCCTATTGCTCTATTTGGCTGTTTTATGCTTTATGCCTTATCTGGACCAGTGTTAAGTATTTTGCGACGGTTTAGAAAACGCGGAAAGGCAGAATAAAGAAAATTTTTTTTACCGCGCATCTATAGTAAGCGTTTTTTAGTTTTTCAGAGCTTGAATAATTATCATCAACTCGTTATAGTATTCCCAGTCATGAAATATTTAGCACCACAGAGCATTACAAACGAGCACACTTCTAATGTGCCTGCTCTGGCTGTGGTCTTGCCATTCCTGTTAGACTCTCTGCTCCTCCTGCCCTAGGGCGGATAAATGATTCCTGGCGAGGAGAATACGCACTCAAAAGATGTACCCCTATTGAAATTTTGATTTGAAGGTCAAGTCATGAGTAATGAATCTACAGTAAAAGATAAATTAATAATATTTGATACCACGTTGCGTGATGGCGAGCAAAGCCCTGGTGCGTCCATGACCAGGGATGAAAAAGTACGTATCGCCAAAGCGCTGGAAAAGATGCATGTTGATATTATCGAAGCGGGTTTTCCTATCGCCAGTCCTGGCGATTTTGAGTCGGTGAAAGCGGTTGCCTCGGTGATTAAAGACAGCACCGTATGTGGTTTGGCACGAGCCCTGGAAAAAGACATCTTGCGTGCGGGTGAAGCACTAAAACCAGCGGTTTCATCACGTATCCATACTTTTATTGCAACCTCGCCCATTCATATGAAAATGAAATTGCGCATGCAGCCGGACGATGTACTGGCGCAGGCGGTTAACTCAGTAAAGATGGCGAGACAATTTACCGATAATGTTGAATTCTCTCCAGAAGACGCGGGCCGCTCTGAGACCGATTTTTTATGTCGCATTATCGAAGCGGTGATCGATGCCGGTGCAACCACCATTAATATCCCTGATACGGTCGGTTACAATATTCCGCATCAATTTGGTGAATTGATTGCTACCCTGATAGAGCGTATCCCAAATTCTGATAAAGCCATTTTTTCTGTGCATTGTCATAATGATCTGGGTCTTGCAGTAGGTAATTCACTGGCTGCAGTATTGAATGGCGCTCGCCAGGTCGAATGCACTATCAATGGCCTGGGTGAACGCGCAGGTAACGCCTCGTTAGAAGAAATCGTGATGGCAGTGCGTACCCGTCAGGATGTTTTTGGCTGTGATACCACACTTGATACCACGCAGATCGTACCGTGTTCAAAACTTGTTTCTGGCATTACCGGTTTTCCTGTGCAGCCTAACAAAGCGATCGTTGGCGCAAATGCATTTGCGCACGAATCGGGTATTCATCAGGACGGCATTTTGAAGAGTCGTGAAACCTACGAGATCATGCGCGCGCAGGATGTCGGCTGGTCTGATAATCGTATGGTGCTGGGAAAACATTCTGGTCGCAATGCATTTAAGAGTCGCTTAAATGAATTAAATATCGAGTTTGCTTCTGAGCAGGAATTAAATGAGGCGTTCTCACGGTTTAAAGATCTGGCCGATAAAAAACACGAAATATTTGATGAAGATTTACGTGCACTGGTCGCGGACACCAATTGGGCGATACAGAATGATCGTTACAAACTAATCAGTCTGCGCGTGTGTTCAGAAACCGGTGAAACTCCAACGGCATCGATGGTACTGGAAATTGGCGGCAATGAAGTGTCTGCTAGCGCCACTGGTGGTGGCCCGGTTGATGCTTCGTTCAGGGCTATTGAGAGCGTGGTAAATAGTGAGACCCAGTTACAGCTATATTCGGTCAATAATATTACTAGTGGTACTGACGCACAGGGTGAGGTGACAGTACGATTAGAAAAGGCTGGTCGTATCATTAGTGGTCAGGGCGCGGATACCGATATTGTAATCGCTTCTGCTAACGCCTATATCAATGCGCTGAATAAACTGGACGAAGCCAATGATCGCGAGCACCCGCAGCTTGGTGACGTTTAGGCGTAGCGTTTATGAAGACGAGAGATTCATGACTAAAGACGCTACACCACCGCTTACAGTTCTAGATGAAAATCAGCGTCGTTATTATCTCGACGTAATGGGTGTGCAGTGCTGGCAGTTGCTTGATACTGGAAACCAGCAAGCCATTGATCAAGATACTGGGCAGGCGATAGATGAGATTAAAGTCGACACGGATGTCGCTTCTGATCAGCTGGCGAGTAATAACATCAACTGGCCACAACTTGATAATGCCATTCAGCAATGCACTAAATGCCAGCTGCACAAAACGCGTAAGCAGGCAGTTTCAGGTAAGGGCAGCCAGTCTGCTGAACTCATGTTTGTTCTGTTATCACCCGGCATGGACGAGGCGTCAGGCTTGTTGACTGCTGAAGCGAACGCGCTTTTTTCTAAAATGCTATCGGCAATCAATGTATCCATCGATGATGTATACATCACCTCGTTATTGAAGTGTGCGGTGCCAGCTCAGCACACCGTATCGCCGCATGAAATTCAACAATGTAATGATTATTTAAGGCAGCAAGTTCGATTGATTCAACCTAAACGACTAATCGTATTAGGCGAAACTGCCATCCGCTGTATGTTGCAGAAAAATTCTACGTTAGATGATTTTCGTGAACTGATTAACTCGGATACTCATGCTGAGGCACTCTCTGTTAATACGTTTGAGTCGCTACCGCTGTTTGTCAGTTATTCGCCGCAAGAACTTTTACAGCAGCCAGAAAATAAACGCAAAGCCTGGTCGGATCTGCAACAGCTGCAAAAAATAATCCAGATATAATTATCCAGACTACAGAGACGATATGGCAGTAAATTTTCAAGATATGAATGATGAACTGGGTGCACTGATAGAGATACGCACGATGACTGCTTCTGATCTGAAGCAGGTTATTACTGTAGAAAAAAAAGCGTATCCCTATCCCTGGACACTGGGTATATTTCGCGACTGTTTACGTGTGGGTTATAACGCATGGGTGATGACACTCGAAAATAATGTTATCGGTTACGGCATCGTAATGCTGGCTCCAGGTGAAGCGCATATTCTCAATATTTGCATCGATCCAGAATACCAGGGCAAGTCACTGGGTCGTTACATGCTGAATCATATAGTCGAAAAATCACATCAGACGGATATCGATATGGTGTTGCTTGAAGTGCGTCGTTCAAATATACACGCGCAGCAGTTGTATATTTCTGAAGGTTTTCATGAGCTAGGTGTGCGCAAGGCATATTACCCAGCTGATAATGGACGTGAAGATGCGATTATTCTGGCAAAATATTTAGTACCAAAATCCTGACAGTAAAAAAACACTCCTCATTATTAACCATATGCTACTGGCGAATGACTGTATAACGCTGTTTCGTTATTCTATTCTGTTGCCTCAGAAGCCTGTATAATTGCGCCGCTATGGCATATCTAGAAGAAGTAAAACGTCGGCGAACATTCGCCATCATCTCTCACCCGGACGCGGGTAAAACCACGCTGACAGAAAAACTGCTGCTCTTCAGTGGTGCTATTCAGATGGCCGGCACCGTTAAGGGCAGGAAAGCCGCACGCCATGCAACATCAGACTGGATGGAGCTGGAAAAACAGCGTGGTATCTCGGTAACGTCATCGGTTATGCAGTTCCCGCATAAAGGTTGCATCATCAATCTACTCGATACCCCGGGGCATGCCGATTTCTCCGAGGATACCTACCGCACATTAACCGCAGTTGATTCTGCGTTGATGGTGATCGATGCGGCCAAAGGGGTAGAGGAACGCACCATCAAATTGATGGATGTGTGTCGTCTGCGCACCACACCCATTATTACCTTTGTTAATAAGATGGACCGCGAAGCGCGCGAGCCAATCGATATCCTCGATGAGATCGAAGATATCCTGAATATCAAATGCGCACCGATTACCTGGCCGATCGGCATGGGTAAAAACTTTAAGGGCGTGTTTAACCTGGCGACGAACACCGTGCATTTTTTCAGTGCCACTCACGGTGGCAAGATACAGCAGGGTGATGTCATCGAAGGTCTGGATAATCCACAGCTTGATGAGGTCTTAGGTTACATGGCCGCCGAACTGCGCGAAGAGATCGAACTGGTGAAAGGTGCCAGTCACGAGTTCGAGTTAGAGGCTTATCAGAAAGGTGAACTGACACCAGTATTTTTTGGCTCGGGTATCAACAACTTTGGTATCGCAGAATTGCTCGATGCACTCAATGATTTTGCGCCATCTCCCAGGGCACGTGAGACACAGACCCGCATAGTAGAACCGGAAGAAGATAAATTCACCGGCTTCGTCTTTAAAATACAGGCGAACATGGATCCCGGGCATCGCGACCGTATCGCTTTTGTACGCATATGTTCAGGTATGTATAAAAAAGGCATGAAAGTAAAACACGTGCGTTTGGGTAAAGATATAAAACTTGCCGATGCGGTCACCTTCATGGCGGCAGATCGCGAACAGGTCGAAGAAGCTTATACCGGTGATATCATCGGTTTGCATAATCACGGCACCATGCGTATCGGTGATACCTTTACCATGGGTGAAGATCTGGCGTTTACCGGTATCCCTAACTTTGCACCGGAACTATTTCGCCGCGCCCAGTTAAAAGATCCGTTAAAGATGAAAGCGCTGCAAAAAGGTCTCATGCAATTATGTGAAGAGGGCGCTACCCAGCTGTATCGTCCACTACACAATAATGATTTAATCCTGGGTGCAGTCGGTGTGCTGCAGTTTGAAGTAGTCCAACATCGTCTGATGGCTGAGTATAGCGTTGACTGCAATTTTGAAGCGGTAAATGTGACTACTGCACGCTGGATCGAATGTGACGATGAAAAAGAACTGACCAAATTCAAGAATCGTCAGACGACTAATCTGGCGTTAGATCATGCGGGTGATCTGGCGTATATCGCGCCGACACGGGTTAATCTTGATATGACGATTGAGAAGTGGCCGAAGATTAAGTTTCTTTCTACTCGTGAGCATGGGATTTATAACTAAAAAAGTTATTCACCGCAGAGACGCTGAGTCGCAGAGAAAAACTTTTTTGTTACCACGCTCCTTGTGGAAATACATAATGAAGGACTGATCTTTTTTTGTTTTTTAAAATAGATCTATCCCTTAGCTTTAAAGTTCTCAACATTTACACCTTACTATTATTAGACATTGCGAGTCTCGCCTCGCGGGCGACTCACTCTTTTGCTACAGCCCAAAAGAGTAAGCAGAAAAGGCCGCCCCAACTCGTTTGCCCTTCGGGTTCCTGAAACCTCAGTCACTGCCAACGAGCCCGCCTTGACGCGCTGTCCTGCGCGCAAGGCTAAATTCGCCGTCCATGGCGAATTTACTCTACCAGTGCCTGAGCTTTCAGCAAACGAAAAGGGGAAGGTAAAACAAGCGTTGCAAGGATGGTTATTTCTCTGTAAAACTTCTGGTTATGTTTTGGCATATTTGTATATTGGTGATAAGCCGACGTCTATCTATCACAATATTCCTGCCATCCACCTAATACACTGTTAGGGCATTAGTAGGTGTTTGCATTTATTTAGGGCGAGCGAAAGTATCAATGGACAGTGGAGTTTTAATTTATGCCGCTAAGAGATTAGCGATTACGATTTGATGCATTTGGCGAGGATAATAAACATTACTATGATGTAATCAGATACACCAACGTTTATTACTATCTCGCCTATTTCAAATATAGGCATTTATTTTCACCATAAAAAAAGCCTGCTGAAGGCAGGCTTGGGGTTGAATACCGCTTATGCGGGTATTAATTTCAGGCACAAAAAAGCCCGCATAAACGGGCTTTTTATACTCTAGACGCAACAACGCGTGAGGAGGAGAATAACGCTAAATAATAATTTACACAAGCAGGTTATGTTTCACATATCAATCAATAACTTACAATGTTTTTGGGTTGCAGGTATAGGTAGATATGTATAGTGATCATGTACAGGTCTATTTCAGTAGTAAATATTGCCTTTTTTTAACCGCAATAATCTGTTCTAACAACTCAATCAAGCGCGGTACGTCCGATTAGCGTAGCGTAATCGGACGTATGTGTATTCTTACGCATTAAAATCTTTTCGCTAGAATAAATAAGAGACAAAATTAAAGGGATTGGTGACAAACTGTAATCATTATTTGTCACTACTAAATCGAGATAAGGGGATTGCTTAGCATTCGTCCGATTACGCTACGCTAATCGGATCTACACACTGAAAACTATGTTGTTTTTTAGTTGTTGTTTTTAACTCCCTCTTTCATTTGCTGAATTCTTTGGTGTTGGTAGAACAAATTTGCCAGGGAAGGCGAATTTAGCCTTGCGCGCAGGGATAGCGCGTCAAGGCGGGTTCGTAGGCAACATCAAATAATTCAGGCACCCCGAGTGTTCTTCTCGGGGCAAATAGATAAGGGCGGCCTTTTCTGCTTACTCTTTTGGGCTGTAGCAAAAGAGTGAGTCGCCCGCGAGGCGAGACTCGCAATCTATAAGAATAAATACAACCTTAGATAGTTAGTAATGGCGGCATGTTACAAAACACGTCCTGTGTTTTGCCCTGCGGGCCAGCTATAAAACAGATGTTCAATTTTGCTCCTGGCAAAATTAGTCTGGTTACTCTTTTGGGCTGTAGCAAAAGAGTGACTCGCCAGCGGGGCGAGACCCGCAATGCATTTATGGAGACAGAGGAATTATTTTTTAACCAAATGCCATAATTGATTAATATTTAATCCCCGAGTACTCTTTGATTCTATTATTTACATAAATCAAGGGAGAGTGTCATGAATCAAAGAACGCATACCTGGCTTGCAATACGAGCTATTGCTTTATTGGAGGATTCTAATGGCCCGAAGGGTCTCATTAAAATCCTGAAAGATAATGTGAAAGGCGCCGCTATTGGGAGCTGGATACCTGATTTACAAGATTCAAAAAAAGGCAGTGGTGATATAGATAACCATGTTTTTAAGATGAAGCCTTATGAAGGAAGTAATAAGTTTAGGTTCATTAAAAAAAGAAAGGCTTTATTTGATGAATTAGGTCAGGAGCGTAAGGTGTGTGAATTTCTGGATGATTGGGATTCTGTATTGGGTGCCGCATGGTGGAATAAAGCTTATAAGGCTTATCCAAATCCAGGGCAGCATCTTGCGAATCGCTCAATGGCTTTAACAACAACTTTAATCGATCAGTTAATTCTTGGTGATAAAAAAGTTGCTGCTCTCGTACCTGGCACGGTCAGGTTTTCGGGCAATCTTGATGATAATGCTCGATCACGCGCGGAGGAAGTTGCTACCTATTGTTTTATGCTTAGCCATTTTGTCGCGGACTCTAATCAACCTTGTCACTGTGATGCACGACTATTGTCAGGTTATAGCAATGGTCTACATAAAGAGATGGAAGCCGACTGGTCCAGGACTGTCGGTACGTACTTTGATAAGAGAAAGTATCTGAAAAATAATGAAACCCCAAATAAGATATTAGATGAAGCGCGAGCGATTGATGCTAAGTTCGATATCCAGTTTTCTAATCACGTACCAGACCTGCAGGCTAAAGATCCCTGGTTGGAGATTGTTAATATTTGCAGGGCATCTTTTGCCGTAGCCTCAGTTTTAGTGCCACCTGGTTCTATCTCGTATAAATCAAAAAAGAAAACAAGTTTTGAAAAAATATTTGAAAGTGCTGATAGTGATCCTGAATTGTTGATAGACCTTAATCGCATGGTGATGCATGATGCCGTTTTAAATATTGCTATCCTCTGGAAGAATCTCTGGAGTAAATTTTCTTAGCTGGATAAGATAGTTAAAAATAAAAGGGGCGATACCCGCAAAGCCTAAATTAAAGTAAGTTGTGACTACAATAACACCAACTCCGGCACATTTAATTAACGGGGTTAGATTCCATTAAATTCTAGACGTTAACTAGTGAACAATCTCGATTTCAATTTTACCGCCTTCGATGCCTTCAGGGTTCAGATAATCGGTTTCATTTTCATCAAAGTAAACCCCGAAGGATGTATTAACTTTATCTTTTTTCTTAACAGACCTGGTATCAAATAATCCAGGTTTTTCGCTCACCTGTTTTGATGTGTCTTCATCTGTGTCAATGACTGTTTCTATCATGTCTGGCGTAATTTCGAGATTGAGTGGTCGTGTGCTTATATCTGTTTCAGCCTGGGTGGAGGCTTTGTCTTTTGTCAGCGGAGGTTTAGTTACTGATGATTCAACAGATTTATCTGATTCACTATCGCAACCAATAAAGCTCAACAGCAAGCCAAGTATAATCAAGCCAAGTATAATAAAGTGTTTCAACATAATAAATTAGAGGGGAGAACCCCCTCATAATTCAGTTTTTATTTTTAAATTTAAAACTCAGCTGCCTCTACTTCACCATAAGCCTGCGCACCTTGCGGCCCAAGCAGCTCATCATAACCAAACCAGTCTTTATATGCAGCGGTTGTTTCTTGTGAAATAGTAATCACATCACTACTATCAAGGTCATCCTCAAAAGCTTTTTTCGCTGCCCCATACACCTGAACTAAATAGTTAAGATATGTTTCTACCATGGCCTTGTCACCGGTTGGTCCGTGCCCCGGCACATAGGTTTTTATATCGCTTTCAAGTATCGTGTTGATGGTTGCTATGTTGCCCTGAAACTGACCGTCTGATGTTCTGGGTATGCGTAGTGATAAAACATTGTCACCAAGAAATATCACCGAGCTTTCGACTACCTCGATCATGATATCGCTTGTAGTATGGGCTATGCCGTAGTGGTGTATTTTAAATTCTGTGTCGCCGACTTTGATCACATCCGAATTATCAGTCGTAAGATTGGGTGCGACCACTTCTGTGCCCAGGCTGGCACCTTCGGTGAGGGTGTTCATGGTGTTGACCCAGTTTTCACCTTCGCCATTCTCTATCTCGACCAGCATCTCTGGGTGGCCATAAATTTTTACGTCGGGATAGGCCGCTTTGATTGCCTGATTAGCTAACCAGTGATCACCGTGGATGTGGGTGTTAAATACTGCAACGACAGGTGTGTCGCTTATCTTTTTAACTTCTTTAAGTACGTGTTCTCCAACCTGCACGGTGGAGCCAGGGTCAATGATAACCAGGCCAGATGAGGTTTTTACGACACCTGGATTATTCATGAAACCTTTGTTTTGCGGAGTCGGTAATTCACGCGGCCCGTGCATTACCCAGGTATTGCTGGTTACCTGTTCAAATGTATAAGGAAAGTCAGCACTAGCGGTGGCTTCAGTTTTCTTGTTAGCACTCTGCTCGCTGGGCGGTGAACATGCGCTTAGCAAAACGACAAATAATAGTGAGCTTAGGGATTTGATCAGAATATTCATTATTAAATACCAGTAGGTTTTATTAATTAAAAATAAGTAAAAACATCGCTATCGCGGCAGGCAATGCCTGTAACCACAATATTGATCGTTTGGCCGTTATCGCTCCATAGATGCCAGCGATAATGACACAACTGAGGAAAAATACCAGTGCATCAAAACCGCCGGTACTGACCAGGCCCCATAAAAGACCGGCTGCAAGAAAACCATTATATAAACCCTGATTCGCTGCCAGCGGCGCTGATTGTTTTGCGTAATCTTCTTTTAGGCCAAACGTTTTTCGACCAAAAGGGGTGTTCCACATAAACATTTCAAGCACCATAAATAGAATATGTAAAACGATGACGAGGCTTATAGCAGCAGTGGTTAGTATATGCATTGATTTCTACTCCTGTTATTTTGAGGTGTGCTTATTTAAATTTAGAAGCGCTTAATTTAGAAACTTTTTAAATCTATTCTGCATTTCTTCAAAGCCGATTTCCTGCAGTTTTTTTATATTATTTTCTGGAATTGCTTCAACATCAGGATAATTGGCGATGGCTTTTTCGAGGTCGATCTCTCTGATTATGTGCAACATTGGATAAGGTGAGCGATTGGTGAAATTACTGGCGTCATCTTCCGCGGTATCGTCGAACAGGTATTCTGGATGAAAGCTGGCAAGTTGATAGATGCCTGAGTAATGTAAATCGTCTAATAATAAATTAGAAAGATCTAATAGTTCGAGATAGTCATCAAATTGATCATATGTTTCGGGGAAAATTAACAGGCAGGTATCAATCTCTGCGCTGTTATCAAGTTTGCTGAAGCAGTCAGCTAACTGATGTAGATGCTGCTCAATCGCTGATTTTTCGTCCTGTGTGCTGGCAACGATGTAGTCGATAGTATTATCGTCAAATGGCCTGGCTGCAAAAGGGCAGAGATTTAAACCGATAACAATTTCTTTAACCCAGTTTTTTGTTTGCTGAATGACGTGTTGTGTTGATGTGTCCACAGTAGGCTGGTCTTATCTAGTGAGTGTCGAGTTTAGCCAGTTCACTTAATATCTGTGTGATCAGTGATTCGCCCTGTGCGCCCATGCGGGTACAGAGTTTGTCGACATCACGCTCACCGTCGATCATGTCTTTGATGACGGCGCTAAGACTGGCCAAGTCACCACCCGCACTGGACATCTGTTCTGCCATGTTACCCAACATTGAAAGCGCGTTATGGTCACCGCGACGCGCTTCGTTGATGAGTTGTGCAAACATTGGCGCTGCTTTTGAAGCGTCTCCTGTTTGTTCAACTTTAGGCAGGGTAGCTGGATCTTGCAGGCCACGTAAAATACTATCAACGATAACTGCGTCGTCTTCATCGAGGCCGTTGATCAGTGCCTGATCTCGATTACCGGCAAGAATTTTATTAATGGCATTAACTAGATCTAACCAGCCATTTTGTGCAGATTGTTGCAACACCATGTCTAATTGTGGTTTGAGCTCTGGTGTATGAATAGTCTGTACCACCGCTAATATTAGGCTGGCATGGATCTGGAGGATCTGTTCTACTTTTTCTGGAGTGGCCATAGTCTTTTAAAAGTGAAGAATTATTGAATTGAGGTTACCTTAAAACAGGTTGGCAGTCATCAGTTGGCAGTTATCAGTTAAAAACAAAAAAAGATTTCTTGACGGGCATTTATATTTTTTTAAGCTCTTTACTGCCAACTGCCAACTGCCAACTGCCAACTGCCAACTGCCAACTGCCAACTGCCAACTGCCAACTGCCAACTTTAAAAAATCTATAGTTTTTTGATCTTCTCTGCCTGCTCTTTGAACTGCTCTATCGCTTTTGTCATTTCCGCTAAACGCTCACGTTCTTTTTCGACCACAGCCGCAGGGGCTTTATCGACAAAGCTTTTATTGATCAGCTTGGCCGTGGTCTTATCAACATTTACCTGTAACTTGCCAATTTCTTTTTCCAGTCTGGCGAGTTCGGCGTCTTTATCGATAAGCCCTGCCAGTGGGATCAGGATTTTCAACTCGCCGACCAGAGCGGTAGCCGATTCGGGTGTCTCGTCGTTATCAGTTAACCATGTGCTCTGTTGTATTTTAGCCAGTGTCTCAATGAATGACTGGTTGTCTGTATAGAGTGCTTTATCGTTATCGGAGGCATTCTGTAATAACAATGATAATGGTTTGCCCGGTGGGATATCCATTTCGGAGCGGATGCGACGTACGCCACTGACAAACGTTTTAACCCATTCAAGATCTGCTTCTGCCTGCTCATCGATCTTGCTGCTGTCAGATTCAGGATAAGGCTGAATCATGATGCTATCGCCAGACTTACCCGCTAGCGGTGCTACATATTGCCAGCACTCTTCGGTGATGAATGGAATGATAGGGTGGTTTAAGCGCAGTATCGTTTCTAATACGCGGACTAAAGTGCGACGTGTACCACGTTGTTCGTTTTCCGGTGTTTGCTCATTGAACAAAACCGGTTTTGATAATTCGAGATACCAGTCACAGTAATCTTCCCAGACGAAGGCGTACAGATCCTGTGCTATCAGGTCCAGGCGTGAATTAATGCTGTGCTGTTCGATACGCGCTTCGACACGTTGTAAGCGGGAGATGATCCATTTGTCGGCCAGCGATAAAACAACATCGGGGTTATCAGAGCCATCAGCTAATAAACCGGTATCTTTATCTTCGGCCTGCATCAGTACATAGCGGGTGGCGTTCCATAATTTGTTACAGAAATTACGATAACCTTCGATGCGCCCGGGTGCAAAAACAACATCACGTCCAGTAGTGGCTAATGAAGCGAAGGTAAAGCGTAATGCATCGGTACCTAACGCTGGAATACCGTCAGGAAAATTCTTACGCGTGAGTTTTTCGATGCGCTCGATCTGGTGAGTCTGCATCACTGCAGTGGTGCGTTTTTCGACCAGTGCCTCCAGATCGATACCGTCGATGACATCTAGCGGATCCAGCACATTACCTTTGGATTTTGACATCTTCTGGCCTTCGCCGTCACGTACCAGACCATGTACATAAACTTCACGGAAGGGCACATCATCCATGAATTTAAGGCCGAACATAATCATGCGTGCAACCCAGAAGAAAATAATATCGAAACCGGTAACCAGTACATTGGTGGGATAATATTTATCAAGCTCAGGGGTTTTTTCTGGCCAGCCTAACGTTGAAAATGGCCACAGTGCTGAGGAGAACCAGGTGTCTAAAACGTCTTCATCCTGCGTCAGTTTAAAATCATCCGGCAGTTTGTTTTTACGGCGGATGTCATCGATATCATAACCGACATACACATTACCGAGATCGTCGTACCAGGCAGGGATGCGGTGTCCCCACCAGATCTGACGTGAGATACACCAGTCTTCGATGTTGTTCATCCATTCAAAATAGGTGTTTTTCCAGTTATCAGGCACAAACTTGATGTCGCCGTTTTCTACCGCTTCGATCGCTGGTTTTGCCAGCGGTGCAACTTTGACGTACCACTGGTCGGTTAAATAAGGTTCGATCACCGCATTAGATCGATCACCGCGTGGCACCATTAATTTATGGTCGTCCACTTTTTCCAGAAAGCCTGCGGCATCAAGGTCTGCAACGATCTGTTTTCGCGCCGCATAACGGTCCAGACCGATATAGGCTTCGGGGATAACATTGTTGATGTCATCTTCATTGTCACGGATGGCTGCATCGTTAGTGAAGATGTTGATCAGGCCGCCATTGGGCAGATTACGCACTTCTGTTTTATCTTTATGGCGGGTCCAGACTTCATAGTCATTAAAGTCGTGTGCCGGTGTGATCTTTACGCAGCCGGTACCAAATTCTGCGTCGACGTGTTCGTCAGCCAGGACGGGAATTTTCCGGCCGGTAAGCGGCAGTTCGAGGAATTCGCCCAGCAGGTAAGAATAACGTTCATCGCCTGGGTTAACGGCAACAGCGAAATCGCCCAACAGGGTTTCAGGGCGGGTAGTGGCGACCACAACATGACCGGCGCCATTACTGCGCGGATAACGGATGTGCCACATGTGGCCGGATTCTTCTTTGGATAATACTTCCAGATCAGAAACGGCGGTGTGTAAAACCGGGTCCCAGTTGACCAGGCGTTTACCGCGATAGATCAAACCTTCTTCATACAGACGCACAAAAACTTCGGTCACAGCAGTGGATAAACCTTCATCCATAGTAAAACGTTCACGCGACCAGTCGAGCGATGCGCCCATACGGCGTAACTGCTGGGTGATGGTGTTACCGGACTGTTCTTTCCATTGCCAGATTTTTTCGGTAAATTTTTCACGGCCATAATCGTGACGGGTTTTACCTTCGGCGTTGATCAGGCGTTCGACCACCATCTGGGTGGCGATGCCGGCATGGTCGGTACCGACCTGCCATAAGGTGTCGTCACCTTTCATGCGGTGATAACGGATCATGGCATCCATGATGGTATCTTGAAAGGCATGTCCCATATGCAGGCGGCCGGTGACATTCGGCGGCGGTATCATGATGCAAAATTTTTCGCGTTCAGCGTCAGCGTCCTTACCTTCTATGGGTTGCTCGGCGTTAAAATAACCGTTGTCTTCCCAGATTTTGTACCACTTGCTTTCGATGGCCTGTGGGTTGTAGGTTTTTTCCATGATGGACTCAGTTGAACAGATTTAAAGCGCAGAATTATACAACATGCCGCTATCAGGCTGAAATTAAAAAAGCAGAATTTGTGCCTGGTGCTGAGATACTAAATTTATTACAGCTTAATTGAGTATCGATATAAAGACTTATTGTTATTAGGATTTGTCGTTTTTGCGGGTTAATTTGTTTATCACATCGTCGGGTAGTCTGTCTTCCAGCGCCTGTTGGATCAGGAAGCGTAACTGCATTTCCAGATCTGGCATCAGTTGTCTGGCGATACCCTCTACCACCGATTCTAACGAGACGGTCTGTTCTGCCATCTGCGGCTCATCTTCGACTGGCTGAGTTTCATCTACAGCATCGTTTTCTTCTGCATCGGCATCGTAATCGATCAGTGCCGATTCAATATCATCCGTTTCCGGCTCTGAATCATCCGTCGATATATTAACGCTGTCTTCATAAGCAGTATCTTCAGTCTCAATTATTCCAGCAACTTTATCTGTTTCGATATTACCGGTGTGAATATCATCGATATCTTCATCAATAATATCGTCGATAATGCCTATTTGAGGTTCATTTTCTTCAGCAGAGGAATCATTAGTCAATACGTCTCCACTCGTCTGGTCTTCTTCGAGTGAGTCAGCTGTAAAGTCTGTTGATTCATCGGCAAATAAATCAAGATTGTTCTCTGCTTGAACTGGTTCGGTTTCAAGCAGGGAGGACGTTACCTCATCATCAGTGTTCTCAGTTTCTTCAATCTCGACGACATCATCAAGAATGGGGATACTTGTTGGATCATAATCAGGCATAAGAAAGAGCAGGGTTACTTAGCTGCCTCTAATCGATCGAGTACATACTGTGTGAGCAGTCCAACTGGACGCCCGGTTGAGCCTTTGTCCGAACCACTCTTCCATGCGACACCAGCAATATCGAGGTGTGCCCAGTGATATTTTTTGGTAAAGCGTGACAGGAAACATGCGGCTGTAATCGTGCCAGCACCTTTGCCGCCTATGTTGGCGATATCAGCAAAATTACTGTCCAGCTGTTCCTGATAGTCATCCCACAGCGGGAGTTGCCAGCAACGATCACCACTGGTTTGGCCGGCAGACAATAAGTCGTTGGCCAGCGGGTTATGATTGCTGAGCAAGCCGGCAGGGTGAGCGCCTAAAGCGACGATGCAGGCGCCGGTGAGTGTGGCTATATCGATAACCACATCCGGGTTGAACTTTTCGGCATAGGTTAGCGCATCACATAAGATGAGGCGGCCTTCAGCATCGGTATTAAGGACTTCGATGGTCTGACCAGACATACTGGTAACGATATCACCGGGCCTTGTCGCAAGGCCATCCGGCATGTTTTCGACAGTGGGCACTATGCCGATGACATTGATGGCTAACTGTAGCTCTGCGATGGTATTCATCACACCGATAACACTGGCAGCACCGCACATGTCATATTTCATCTCATCCATTGCTGCACCCGGTTTAAGGCTGACACCACCGGAATCAAAGGTTACCCCTTTACCGACAAAAATGATCGGGGCCTGCTGTTTATCTCCTGCCATATATTCCATGGTAATTAACTTAGCGGGTTCACGACTGCCTTTAGATACGGACAATAGTGATCCCATACCGAGTTTTTCCATGTCCTTTTCTTCTAATACAGAGGTCTTTATTTTGCTGTGTTGTTTGGATAATGTGAGCGCCTGATTTGCCAGGTAACTCGGTGTGCATATATTGGGGGGCATATTACCCAGATCTTTAGCCATATGTATGCCGGCAGAAATCGCCATGCCTTGACGAACGGCCTGCTCACCCTGCATCAGTTGGCCACGACCATTAACACTAAAGATAAACTTTCTTAATGGCCGGCGGGCTTCTTTTTTCTCGGTTTTGAGCTGATCGAACTGGTATAAAGTTTCATCGATTGCTTCTATAGAGTGCTGAATTTTCCAGTTAATATCTTTGTGTTTCACCTGTATTTCGGTGAGATAGGACGCGGTTTCAGTCGCGCCACTAGACTGTAGCGTCTTAACCATTATCTGGTTTATTTTGTAGAAAGTTTTGACGTCGATATCTTTTTCTTTGCCACAACCAATAAGTAACACTCGATCACATAAGGTGTTCTCAACATTATGTAACAACAGTGTGTTGCCTAGATCACCTTCAATTTCACCGCGACGCACTAGATTAGAGATAAAACCGTCACTGGCTTTATCGATAATCTTTGCAGAAAGTGAAAGTTTTCTTGATGCGTATACGGGGATGACAACACAAGCTATACGTTGTTTTTCGGGGTTGCCACTTTTGACTGTGTATTCCATGAGTTCTCCGTATATAGATAGCTGGTTGTTGTATAAATATTTATAGTATGTAGATGAGGTGGGATTGTATGCAATTTAACGCAGGCTGGGTAGTGTGATTGTTCGTTTTTCAAGCCAGTGATGAGTTATGCCACTAAATGTTGCCGTTTACATAACTTTTCAGGGTAAACTTCAGCTACTACCGGGCTCATACATCAGTGACACTCACTGATCAGCATACCAATGAAGCTGACAATAATTGATAAATATATAGCAAAAGAGTTACTGACAACATTTTTGTCGGTTATCTTTGTTTTATTGATTATTGTGCTGAGTACCGAGGTGGTGCATCTATTAAGCTGGATATCACAGGGGTTGATTCCTATCGCTGCCTTTCTTTCTTACCTGCTTAATAGTCTTTTTGAATTTAGTATTGTTTTGATACCGCTGAGTTTGTTGATGGCTATCCTGCTGGTTTTTGGTCGACTTTATCGTGATAGTGAGATGGCCGCCATTATGTCAGCGGGTATCGGTCCGCTCCAGTGGTATCGACCATTGATGTTAATTGCAGTACCGACAACACTGATATTACTTATATTGATGTTGTATGCTAGGCCGTTAATCACGCTTCAGCGTGCGCAACTTGCCGCAGAGGTACAGAGTCAGGCAGAAGTAGACACTTTACTTATCGGGCAATTTAATCGTGCTGGCAAAGGGGGTGGTGTATTGTTTCTGGAATCAGAGAAGGGCAAAAGCCATCAGATTAATAATGTGTTCTTTCAGCAGCATCGTAATGCTGTCAGTCATGTCGACTTAGCTGCAAGTACCAGCAGTTATTATAATGACGATGGTCGACGCTATATGATGATGCGGGGTGGTACGCATTATGTAGGCAATGCCGGTGATGCCGATTTTAAAATAATAAAATATAAAGACTATGGCATTCACATAGACAAAAAACGGGTAGAAGCGCACCTATCTGAAGAATCAAAAACGGTAGCTGAACTCTGGTCCTCAGCAAGACTGGTAGATCAGGCCGAATTACAATGGCGATTCACCTTGCCTCTGGCAACCATTATTGTCGCCGTTATGGCATTGCCGCTAAGCCGCACAGATCCACGCAGTGGCCGCTACGCTAAACTTGCGGTGGCATTAATTATGTACCTGGTATATGCCAATTTACTCGGTGTAGGTACGACCTGGATCGTGCAGGAAAGAGTCCCAGTCTGGGTTGGTACCTGGTGGGTGCATGTCATCGCCATCATCATTACTTTCTACATGTTAAAACGTAGTGGTTATTTAATCGGTCTGAGTTTTAAAAAAGGAGATCAAAGTGGTTCTTGATCGATATATTGCAAAAGCGGTTATTGCTGGTTGTTGGCTTGCCTGTTTTGTCATGTTGTCGATATTTGCTTTTGTTGATTTCATTTCACAGTTAGATTCAGTTGGTACTGGCGATTATGGTGCTTTACAAGCTGTTGTTTTTGTTTTGCTTCGATTGCCACAACGTTTATATGAACTCTCACCATCGGTTTTATTACTGGGCGGGATATTATCTTTAGGCGCGCTAGCGGTTAATTCTGAATTAATCGTGATGCGCGCATCTGGTATCACGACGCTGCGTATTACTCGTTCCGTACTGCAGATCGGATTATTTATAGCTATTTTAGTCGCGTTACTTGGTGAGTATGTCGTGCCGTTCGCAACGAAAAGCGCAAAAACATATCGCGCCGAAGCGATGGAAAAAAAATTGATCGTTGGCGGAAGTAATGATCTCTGGGCGCGTGACGGTAATCGATACGTCAATGTAAAACAGATACTGCCCAATCATGAACTGGGTCAGATATATGTGTATGAACTTGATGACAATCGCCAGCTAAATTCGATGATTTATGCAGAAAAAGCCCAGTATAGAAATGATGAATGGCTATTAGAAGACATAAAACGTTCAGATATTACGCTAGACGGTGTAAAAACGTCATTTGAAAAGCAGGTGATATTAAAGCGGCTTATTTTATTAGAATTGTTCTCTGTGCTTGAACTTGAGTCAAAAGACATGTCAGCCAGGGAGTTATTGACCTACAGTCGATACCTGCAGACTAATAATCTTGATAGTGATGAATTTTTGCTGGAATTCTGGATAAAGATTTTTACCCCACTGACCTGTTTAGCAATGTTGATGATAGCGATGCCTATTGTTTTTGCCACCACGCCACGCAGTGGCGGTGCCGGTCAACGAGTTATGTTGGCAATAGTTATTGGTATTGTTTATTTTGTTGTTAATCGATCATTTAATCATCTGGGGCTGACATTAGGTATTGCGCCAGTGCTGAGTGCATCACTACCTTTAATACTGGTAGTGATTGTGGCTACGTATTTCTTAAGACGGGTTAATTAAACATATTTATAGTCTGTTGGACTGTCAGTTGGATCGTAAATCGATAATAACGGTGTTACTCGCCAGATCATGCCAGCAACGATTTTTTTTATCGAACAAAGCCCATAAAAACCCTACGCCAAAAACCCCCCAGGAAAATAGCGCGCTAACGAATCGTATAGCCGTTGTTTTCCAGCTAATTTTGCAGTGATCGCTGCTCTGTAACTGAATCCGCCATGTTTTCATGCCCAGTGACTGACCACCATGAATCCAGAACCACGCAAAATACAGATAACTCAGAAAGAAAATAGCTAAGACATAAAGCAGGTAGAGGCTGTCACCGGGTTCGATTGCTTCACCATGGTTCAAGGCGTTTGCTACGGCGGTAACAATAAACAGTATGGCTAGTAGCAGAAAACTATCATAAAAAATTGCGAATAGTCGGCGAAATAGTCCTGCGTAGGCTGGTGCTGAGGTTTGAGTTTTGGTCATTGAGTCAATCATTAATATTATTGATTCAGGTAAATTTTATTACGTGAACCAGGCAGTAAGCCAGGCTTTTAAAGAGTGTTCATGTTAACAGGAAAGCTTGTATTTGGTTAACTATGGGATATGCTCATGTAAGGACAAATAGATCAATATGCTTCAATGATTCTATAGGACAGGAATATTAGCGAGATAGTTATGAAATTTATTAAAAATATTAATTACAAAATTTTTTCGGTACTAGCGCTTTCTGCACTTTCTCAAACTGTGCACGCAATACCATTTACGTTTGAAGGTCGCTCACTGGGTATGGGGGGAGTTTCAGTAGCTACTGCCGATTTGGCCACAGCAGCATGGGCGAACCCTGCGATGTTGACCAACCAAAGACCTGGTGATGATTTTTCATTATTGATCGGTGCTGGTGCTTTCGCCCGAGATGACGATGATCTGAAAACCGACATCGATAATTTTCAGGCCGCAGATGATCGTTATCAAGCAGCTGTAGATGCCGGTGACGTAGCTGGCGCAATACAGGCAACAAGCGACATGGCAAACATTATTGCTGGCATCGACGGTAAAACGGCGGCAGCTGATGTAACGGGTGTGGCGGCTATGGGGATAGCATTTGACTCGTTTGCTATGGCTCTTAGTATACGAGCTGATGCAATCGGAGCTAGTACAGTTACTAATCTCTCGCAAACGCCTGTAGAAGTATTAGATCCTACTAAAAACATCGTCAATATAGAAGGTGTGATCGCAACCGAATTTGGCCTGTCAATTGCCAAGAACTTCCAGCTGTTTGGTAAAAAAACATCTTTAGGTATAAAGCCAAAAGTTGTCGATCTGCAAGGATTTGTCTACCAGGAGAGTATTAGTACCATAGATAGTTTAGATAATGTCTTTGATGATGGAAAAAAATATGACCTGGGTACATTTACTTCTTTTGATATAGGTGCATCAATGGAACTGTCTGATTCTTTTCGCCTGGGTTTAAATATTCGTAATGTAATTACTGATGAATTTGATCTGGACGGGCAAACGTTAAGTTTTGATACAAATTCGCGTATTGGCGCTGCTTATTACAACAGGTTTCTTACAGTGGCTGTTGATTATGACCTGACAGAGAATAAACCATTATTGGCTAACCCGCTTTATGGTGGTTTATCTACACAATATTTAGCAGTGGGTGCTGAATTTAATGCTTTTGATTTTGCACAATTGCGTATCGGTGCAAGGAAAAACCTGGCAGATGATATTTCTGATGCTGCGAAAGATACAGCATTAACTGCAGGTGTCGGATTCTGGTTAGGATTTAATCTGGATATAGCTGCAACGTTCACAGATAATTCAGTTGGCGCTTTTCTGCAAACTGGTTTTAGGTTTTAACTGTAACTTTAGAGATAAGAATGTTTGAAAGTTAAAATTTTTGCGTGATTAAGAATAAATTCATCATTAAGTGATTTATTTTATTAATAAAAAAAGTTTGTAAATTGTAAGAAAAGTTTGCTAAATTAGAATTTCGTTTTATACTTTTGAACGTAACTCACAAAAGGGGACTTCAAGATGGCTCGTACAACAAAAAAAACTGCTAAGAAAAAAACGGCAGCAAAGAAAAAAACACCAGCAAAACGTGCTGTAAAGAAAAAAGTAGCTAAGGCTAAAGTTGTAAAGAAAAAAGCACCGGCTAAGAAGAAAGTAGCTAAGAAAAAAGTCGTTAAGAAAAAAGCACCGGCTAAGAAGAAAGTAGCTAAGAAGAAAGTCGTTAAGAAAAAAGCACCGGCTAAGAAGAAAGTAGCTAAGAAAAAGGTAGTTAAGAAGAAAGTAGCTAAGAAAAAGACTGCTGTAAAAAAAAAGCGGTAGCCACTAAGCGTAAAGCTGACGCGGCTAAGAAAAAAGCGGCTACAGAACGTAGAATGAAAGCTAAAGAGAATGCAGCGACAGCTAAGCAGAAACTGCAAGATCGTATCGCAGCAGCTTCATCTGCTTTAGCTACAGCTAAAGCAGAAGTTGCCTCAACCAGAAAGCGTCAGGATCTCCTGATCAAGATGGCTGAAAAGAAAGAAGCTGCTGTTGCTAAGTTCGTTGAAAGCTGGTCTAAGAAAGAAATGGCTAAGATTGATAAAGCTCTTAAACCAAAAGGCCGTAAACGTAGTAAATAGTTTTCTACTATTGATATTAAAAAGCCACTCATTTGTGTGAGTGGCTTTTTTTCGCCTATAATTTTCAATATGTCCAAGTTTGATCAAATATCACTGCCTGAACAACAAATAATCGAAAATTTTATCGATCATTTATGGATGGAAAATGGTTTAAGTGAAAATACATTATCAGCTTACAGAAATGATCTTGCCAGTTTTTCGCTCTGGTTAAACGAAAAACATCAATTGTTAACCAGCGTTGATACTGAGGTAGTCCAGGCTTTCCTCGCATTTAACTACAGTATTCAGCAAAAACGCCGATCTGTTGCGCGTTTATTGTCAACCTTGCGCCGCTTCTACCTTTATTTACTACGTGAAAATAAAGTTAGTGAAGACCCTACACGTTTACTCGAATCGCCCAAAGGTGAACATTCGCTACCGCTATCTTTAAATGAACAACAGATTGATGATTTATTAGCCGCACCCGATATATCAGATGACTTAGGTTTACGGGACAGGGCGATGCTGGAAGTTCTGTATGCGACTGGATTACGCGTCAGTGAATTAATAAATCTGCAAACTTCGCAAATATCATTGCAGCAGGGTGTAATCCGTGTGGTTGGTAAAGGTAATAAGGAGCGATTAGTGCCTGTGGGTGAGATCGCACTTGACTGGTTAATGCGTTATTACCAGCAGTCACGGCCACAATTGTTGTTCAAAACGCAGTCTAAGCAAAAGCAGCTGAGTCAATGTAGTGAGGTTTTTGTCACCAAACGTGGGAAATCCATGACGCGCCAGGCATTCTGGTATCTGGTGAAGCGTTATGCCCTGATTGCCGGTATAGCGTCAGATCATTTATCGCCGCATACATTGCGGCATGCATTCGCCACGCATCTATTGAATCATGGTGCAGATCTTCGTGTCGTGCAGATGTTATTAGGGCACAGTGATATCTCTACTACACAAATTTACACCCACGTTGCAGACCAGCGTCTGCGCGATATGTATAAAAATCACCATCCACGTGCCTAGCCGTGTCATACGTTTATAACTCACTGAATTAAATAGGAATGCTCAAAGTTATAATCTTTGATCATCTTAATGCCAGGAGTAACATTATTTATTGTATAAACTTTTTGTGGAATTAACTATAATTCGCGCTGTCTTGATATTTAGCTTTTAATTATTCTTCTGTGAGTCCTATGAAATTTTTCTCTTTATTTTTATTAATTACCACTTTATTAACAACCTTTATGGTTTCAGCCGACGCAAAGGACGACGATGGCGCTGCTAAGTTAAAACAGGCATTGGCTTTAAGCATGCCTGGCATAGAAGCTAGCAAGATTACTGCAACACCGATTACCGGTTTGTATGAAGTGATTATTGGCTCTCAGGTGGTATATATGAGTGTTGATGCACGCTACATGATCCAGGGTGATCTAATCGACTGGAAAACGAGAACAAATCTCAGTGAGCAGGCTAAGGCTGTGATTGAGGAAGCTCAACCCGCTATTCGTCTGGCAGCGTTAGAACAACTGGGTTCTGACCAGATGCTGGTGTATAAACCGAAAAAAACTAAAGATATCATAACGGTTATTACTGACATCAATTGTGGTTATTGTCGAAAGTTGCACAGTGAGATCCCTGTCTATCTGAAAAATAATATCGAGGTAAGGTATATCTTCAATTCAGAAAGGGGCAGTGCTGATGGTATGAAGAAGACGGTTAGTGTGTGGTGCTCTGATGACAGGCTGTCGGCACTGGATATCGCAAAAGCTGGCGGTAAAGTCGAAGAGAAAACCTGTGATAATCCAATCAAACAGCATGTAGCACTGGCGCGTGGCTTTGGTATTGAAGGCACTCCGGCCATTATTTTAGAAAATGGCCAGTTACTACCGGGTTATGTGCCAGTGGATAAATTGATTGCTGAGATTCGTAAGTAAGTAAAAGAAATTTTTCTTTTGCCGGTGGATCAGTCTTTTTGAGGAATCACTCAAGCCAGACTATCTCTTTGTGGTGGGTGAATAAAATACCTGTTTTTATCTCGTGCCCAGGCCATAGTTTTTTAATGCCATTGCGATAATAAGTCAGTTGTGTTGAAAATTTTTGTGCTGCATCTTGTGGTGTTTCAGTTTCGTCTAGTTGATGTGATTTGTAATCTATAATTAAAACAGTGTTTTCAGATTTGATCACTCTATCAACAATACCGTAAATGTCCCGTCGTGCGGCCGTGTACATCAGCGGCATTTCATTGTATGTCTGCATATCCGTTGTCGGCTTGAAAATAACTTCACAATCTGGATGGTTGAACGTGGTGACGGCTTCCTCTAAACAACTGTCCAGATATTCAATATATGCCGGTTTTTGTAGTGTTACTTCCACTTTTAGCCGTTGTTCTATGGCGCTAATTGTCTGTTCTGTAGCAGGGTGGTTTTCGGTATTACATAGCAGCTCTATTATGCGGTGGATGATGGTGCCACGCCATATGGCTATATCTCTGCTTATGTTTTTACCTGTAAATTCTGCTTTAGTATCATCGCTAGCAGCTAAAGCGTTTTCTTCTGTATGCCAACTAGGTGTGATTAACTCATTTATAGATGCAAGTTCAATGGGTCTTAGCAGACGATCATCGATATCCAGAGGATTATTAGCTGCTGCGTCACTGTGTTTTGGTATCGCAATTGCAGGGTGATCATAGGTCAGATGTTTGTATAACTTACCGTTTATTCCATCGATACCAGTTTCAGATTTGCTGAGGTCTTTCAGGCCGCTAGCTATGATTTGATACCAGCTGTTCTGCTGGCGTCTGTTACTGGCTATGCCGCTTATATAAAGTCGCTCGCGAGCGCGGGTAATAGCGACATAAAGTAGATTTAATTCTTCTCGCGATTGTTCCTTTAGCTTTTCCTGTTGCAGCTTTTCGGTAATCTGGTCGGTATTGTCTTTGCTTAGTTGCAGCTGGAAATTTGTCGGCTGAGATTTATTTGCAGGCCAGCGAATCAGGCTGGCATAGGCGTTTTTATTGCTTGGTATGCTGTTGCAATCAGCCAGAAATATCACCGGTGCTTCCAGTCCCTTGCTGCCATGAATGGTCATTAGCCTGACACGGGATTCATTGCTTTGTGACAACGGTTCTTCAGGTGGAGTTGAAGAATAATTTTTCAGGTGATGTAGGTTTTGTAAAAACCGCGTAATACTTGGGTAGCGGCCACTATCGGTTTCAAGTGAGAGTTCTAAAAAACGCTGGCAGTTAGATGCGACTTTTTGTTTGTTTTCTTGCCGATTGGCAGCAACGTATCGGTTGATGATATTACCTTGTGAAAAAATTTTATCCAGGCAGTCATGTACGGGCAGTTGCTCAGCCATTTTTTGCCAACGCGGTAATAACATGGCTGCCCGCTGTAATGCTTTGCTTAGTTGATGTGTGTCTGTTGTTTCATCGGGCTCGGCTACCAGTGACAACAGGCGTTCGTACCAATGTGCTGCATTTTTCTGTTGCGCTGGCCGGTATCGTGCCAGTTGTATTAGGTCTTCGTCGCTAGCGTTAAAAATCGGTGATTTTAAAACCTGGGCAAAAGCGAGATTGTTATACGGCGTAACGAGCGTATCAAGCAAACAACTGAGATCCTGTATTTCTATATTATCCAGCAGGCCACCTTTTTTATTGCCGATAAAAGCAATGCCATGTTGTTTTAATGTCTGTTCATAAATATCAACATGTGTGCGGTTGCGCATCAATATAATAATGTCGCCAAACTCGACAGGGCGAACCACACCGTTATCTGTGATCAGTTCAGGCGTATTGGTAAGTTGTAAGATCTGCTGGGCTATATATTCCGCTTCTGCGTGCCTCAATGTTTTACCAGGGACTTCTCGCGGCTGTTTCAGCGGGTTACGGAAATAAACAGGTTCAACGTTGTCTGATTCTTCATCCTCGTCTGCTTCAAATAAATCACAGAGCAGCACCTGGCCTGGTAGTGTATTTAGATGGGTACCATGCGTCGTGTATCCTGTCATGATGGCTTTAATTTCTTTCTGCTCAAATATCTGGTTAACGCAATGAATGATGGCGGATGAAGAACGCCTGGAAAAATCCAGTGGTGTTGCTCTGGCATTGAGATTATCGGCTAACCATGAACTGGCCTGTGCCTGCAGTGCAGGGTTGGCACGTCTGAAACTGTATATTGACTGTTTTTCATCGCCCACCAGAAAAACACTGCGAGGGCGTTGTTCTGGGTTAGCGGCAATTTCTTCCAGTATGGGTGAGAGCAGGTGCCACTGTGTCGGATTCGTGTCCTGAAACTCGTCAATTAGCAGGTGATCGATGCGCTGGTCAATTTTATACTGTACCCAGTGAGCGTTATCGGCATGCTGTAATAACTCATAACACTTCCATTCCAGATCGGTGAAATCCAGCTGCCGTGTTTCTCTTTTGAGTTGCTGAAAAATCTCGACATACTGGTTACCGGCAAAATACCAGGCCTGGTTTATTTTTAGCGTGAGTAAACGTTTTAATTGTTCATTCACGCGCTGAATGCGGTCCGCGATGTCGAGATGCAGCTCGATGAAAGACTCGGCATTTTCAACGCCCAGTTTCTTTTCCAGTGCAGCCGAGTGTTTACGACCCTGTACCAGGATGTCGCCATCTTTTTTAATAAAGGCCGACTTTATTAAGTTGAATGTTGCGTTGCGCTCAGCTTCATCAGTGCAGGTTTCGTTTTTTAACGCCAGATCAATACTGTCGGCGTGATTTTCGCTAGTCTTGTTTTTAATTTCTCGTAGCAGGTTAGCGAATATTTTTAACTTTTGTGTACTGACGCCATTTAAAAACTGTTCTACAGGTGATCCTGTATCAATCTGTAGTGACTGGGTTAGCTCATTACAGGCAAATGCGACAGCATTTCGTGTGTGCGAGGTATATGCCCACCAGTCGCTGCGGTGTGATAAAAAGTTATGCAAAGCCGTTTGCGTATTGTCGGGTCCGTTGCAGGCCTGCATGATGATATCCAGTTCATCTGTTAGCCGGCTGCTGGCATTTTGTTTTGATTGCAGCCCTGCGCTATCAAATAATGTTTGTAATGCCTGTCGTTCGAGCAGGCTGGTATCTTCAAGTAGATCAAATCCTGGCGGGACATCCGCTTCTAATGGAAAACGTGACAAAATATCCTGGCAGAAGGAGTGAAAGGTCTGAATGCGAACTGGATGCAGGCTGTGCATCAGTTTCTCATAAAGACCAGTGGCGATGGCTCTATTGTTTTTATCTATGTCACAGTCGATCAACTTTAATAGTTGCTCTAACTCGCTATCATCGGCCGTCGCCATCTCGAATAAACGTTCATTGAGCCGGATCTGCATTTCACCTGCCGCTTTGCGGGTAAAGGTGAGTGCGATGATGTTACCCGGCTCTGCGCCATTGATAAGCAGGCGCACGATACGGGTGATTAATAACCAGGTTTTACCGCTACCTGCTGAGGCAGACACTGTTGCATTTAACTCTGGTTTACAGGCATCAAGACTATTTAGCTGATTGTTTTGTGGTGGCATCGGGTGAGTTTATAGTGACTTGTTAGTATAGGCTATAGAGGTTTTGGTCGCATGTTATGTGTTATGTGTTATGTGTTATGTGTTATGTGGGGATGCATGGTTTTGTGGTTTGGTATTTACTGGGTCTTTTTTATTAGGCATTGTGGGTCTCGCCCCGCTGGCGAGTTACGGTTATTCTGGTTTTATCAGGTCCCCTTGTCTACATGACCGACTATTTTGAATTTGTCTCGTGAGTTTCGCCTTTTACGGCGAGTCACTTTTCTTTCTGTAGCAAAAGAAAAGTAACCAAAAGAATGCTATCCCGCTCCGTTTGCCCCGAGAAAAGCGCTCGGGGTGCCTGACTGCCCAGGTGTTGCCTACGAGCCCGCCTTGACGCGCTGTCCGTGCGCGCAAGGCTAACAGGCCACGCTTGATAATTTTTACTCTACCAACACCTGAGCATTCAGCAAACGAAAGGGGAATCCAAAAACTAACAAACACAAACAAGAGTCGTCGCTGAAGTACACATTATAAATTAACGCTGTTTTATTCTTTATCTCGTCCTTCCACTTTTAAGCAAGCCATTGAGGCGGTGCGGGTGTCATGGGTTTTCTGTGAAAACTGTCTGAGCGTCTTCTGCGAGTTGACGTGCATGGACGCACTAATGTCGTGGGCGCAGGAAGCGCAAGAGCGACGCTTTCACAGCATGATAGCTGTGCTGACTCAGTGGGAACCCCTGTGTCTTTTACAGGGGCGTAGCTGTAGTGGCGGCCTTTTCTGGCTACTCTTTTGGGCTGCAGCAAAAGAGTGGCTCGCCAGCGGGGCGAGACCCGCAAAGCCCAATCAAAAGCAACCAAGTAAATGCCAGAAATATAAATGCGCAAATACAAAGCCCCACTAGCATTGCTGGCAAAATATTCAGGTGGTAAAGTGTCCTCATTAATTTTAATCCAACCCATACAATTCTAATAACAGGGTATAACGCAAATGAGTAAATATGATGCCTCGTCCATCGAGGTATTAACAGGTCTTGAACCGGTGCAGAAAAGACCGGGCATGTACACTGACACCACCCGCCCTAATCACCTGGCACAGGAAGTTATCGATAATAGCGTGGATGAAGCTATTGCCGGTCATGCCAGTAAAATTGATGTCACCCTGTTTAAAGACGGTTCCATCAGCGTTACCGACGATGGTCGCGGCATGCCGGTTGATATCCACCCTGAAGAAGGTATTCCCGGTGTCGAGGTTATCCTTACACGGTTGCATGCCGGTGGTAAATTCTCCAATAAAAATTATGAGTTCTCTGGTGGCCTGCATGGCGTCGGGGTGTCGGTGGTCAATGCGTTATCATCGAAAGTGACCGTCGAGGTGCGTCGTGATGGCACTGTGTATGAAATGGAATTTAAACATGGCGCAAAAACCAGCAAGCTGAAAAAAACCGGCACAGTAGGTAAACGCAATACCGGTACAAAGATTCATTTCTGGCCTGAAAAAAAATATTTTGATTCAGCGGTTTTTTCTATCTCTAAATTAAAACATGTTCTGCGTGCCAAAGCGGTTTTGTGCTCGGGTTTAGAGGTGAGTTTTACGGAAGAAAAATCAGGCGAGAAGCAAAGTTGGCTGTATGAAGGTGGTTTGGCGGATTATTTAGGCGAAAGTCTATTTGACAAAGACTGCCTGCCAGCGGAACCATTTATTGGCAGCATGGCAAGCACCACTGAAGCCGTAGACTGGGCATTAACCTGGCAGATTGACGCGGGTGAATTAATGACAGAGTCTTATGTGAATCTGATTCCAACCGCGCAGGGTGGCACCCATGTTAATGGTCTGCGTACCGGTTTGGCTGAAGCATTACGAGAGTTTTGTGAGCTTCGCAGTCTGTTACCGCGCGGTGTCAAACTCAGTCCTGAAGATGTCTGGGATAAAGTTTGTTACGTGCTCTCGGTTAAACTTGCCGATCCACAGTTTTCCGGTCAGACCAAAGAACGTTTATCATCGCGCGAATGTGCCGCATTTGTTTCCGGCGTGGTGAAAGACGCGTTTAGTCTGTGGCTGAATCAGCACACAGATGCCGGTGAATCCATCGCCATGCTGGCGATTGAGAATGCGCAGAAACGTCTGCGTGCCGGTAAAAAAGTTATCCGTAAAAAAGTCACTAGCGGACCGGCGTTGCCGGGTAAGTTATCGGACTGTTCTTCACAGGATATAACCAGGTCAGAACTGTTCCTAGTGGAAGGTGACTCTGCGGGTGGCAGTGCTAAACAGGCGCGTGATAGGCAGTTTCAGGCCATCATGCCCTTACGTGGAAAAATTCTTAATACCTGGGAAGTCGAATCTGATCAGGTTTTAGCTTCACAGGAGGTGCATGATATTTCCATCGCCGTCGGGGTCGAACCCGGCTCGTCGGATTTAAAGGATCTACGCTACGGAAAGATCTGTATCCTGGCGGATGCGGATTCTGACGGATACCATATCGCTACCTTGTTATGCGCGTTGTTCCTGCGGCATTTCAGGCCGTTGGTTGAGACCGGGCACATCTTTGTGGCGATGCCGCCGTTGTTTCGTATCGATGTGGCTAAAGAAGTCTTTTACGCACTCGACGAAGCGGAAAAGCAAGGCATATTAGATCGCATAGAAGCTGAAAAGAAACGCGGCAAAGTCAGTGTGACACGTTTCAAAGGTCTGGGTGAAATGAACCCGATGCAGCTGCGGGTCACTACGTTAGCGCCAGATACACGCCGACTGGTGCAGTTAACCTTAGGCGAAGGTAATGCCAGCCATAGTATGCTGGACATGTTGCTGGCGAAAAAGCGTGCCGGTGATCGTAAAGCCTGGCTTGAAAGCAAAGGCGCACTAGCTGCAGTATAGATACAGCAGTGAATAGTTAATAGTGAACAGTGAATAGTAAAAAATAAAAACTATTTTCTTGTTCTCTAGGCGTTATTCACTGTTCACTATTAACTATTCACTGAATATAAATTATGACTTCACAATCTGAATTAGAGTTTGAAGGTATAGAGAAGCTTCCCCTCTCTGAGTTTACCGAAAAAGCGTATCTCGATTATTCCATGTACGTCATCATGGATCGCGCCTTGCCGTATATCGGTGATGGTCTAAAACCGGTACAGCGTCGCATCGTTTTTGCCATGTCTGAATTAGGTTTGAGCGCTTCGTCCAAGCATAAAAAATCTGCCCGTACCGTGGGTGATGTTTTAGGTAAATATCATCCGCATGGCGA
>CAJXZZ010000008.1 GCA_913065105.1 uncultured Gammaproteobacteria bacterium
TCATGTTTGTTGGTCTGCCAGATATGTTTGACCGATACAAAATTAATTAAACCAAACACTGCCATGATGACAACCGCAGCAAGTGTGGCTTTGGGCAAGTGATAAAGTAATGGGGTAAGAAATAACAGAGTGAGCACGACAATAATTGCCGTGACAACTGAGGAGAACCCTGTTCTGGCACCGGCATTTAAATTAACCGCAGAGCGTGAAAACGAACCTGAAGACGGATAAGACTGAAAGAAACTACCGACAATATTCCCCAATCCCTGCCCCATAAGTTCCTGATTAGGATCAATACGATCTTTTGTTTTTGCGGCCATGGCCTTAGCAATCGATATTGCTTCCATAAACCCAACCATGGCAATAATGATGGCACCCAAAAACAGTTCAACAAACGCTTCAACACTTATAGCCGGCATGGCAAAACCAGGCAGGCCTTCAGGAATTATGCCAACCACTTTACCGCCCATCTCTTCAAAACCAAGTTGGTAACTCGCTACGGTCGTTACTACAACAGCTGCCAATACAGCCGGAAATTTTGGAGAAAAACGTTTCAGACCAATCATGATAACAAAGGCTGAAACACCCATATATAATGTTGGCAAGTGAGTATCGCCCAGGTTCTGCATAACTCCCCATATTCTGACCGTAAGGAAGTGGTGACCTGCATCACCGGGCATCTCGACACCGAATATTTTAGAAACTTGTGTTAAACCAATAAACAGCGCCGCGGCATTAGTAAAGCCGACGATGACCGGATGAGATAAAAAGTTGACGATAGCGCCGAGGCGGAACAGACCCAGTGAGAACTGGAACAAACCCACGAGCAACGTTAGAAACATAGCGAGTGGAATATAAAGCGCCATATATTGATCTTGCGAATACCCCGGTTCAAGCATAAATGCAACGATAGGCGCTAGTGTAGTTGCCGTCATGGTTGACACCACCGCAACAGGGCCGGTGCCCAGTTGCCGGGATGATCCCCAAAGCGCCGCTACAAATACCGGTACAAATGCAATATACAAACCATAAACTTCAGGTAAGCCAGCAAGGGTGGCATACGCCATTGACTGTGGAATCAGAACCAACGCAACTGTCAGACCGGCAATCATATCTGCACGCAGTATCTGCGGATCCTTTAATTCATGAATCCAGTTCAAAAATGGGAAAAACTTATTCAGCATAACGCCCTCAAGCAATTCAATTTATGAATGTTTTTTTAAATTACAGTACTGAGAATAAAAATGAAAGCCATCTTAGATTAGGTCAGAATAATATGCGAATATTTACAGTAAATTAATCACTACTCTCTGACATACATAAAATTTTTTCCTCGCATCTATCCAGTTAGCTAATTAATCACGAAGCAAAACTGCTTGCCATAATAAAATCGAAATTGACTTCCAAAAGCAGCTAAACACCGCATAAAATAAAAATCAGCGTTCACTATATCCACAAATAAATACCTTAAACATTAGCTATTTAGAATATATTTTCTCGACAAAAACCCCTATATTAGTGTAGTATTCGCATCCTTGAATTCTCCGTAACTTTAGAAAATTACCAGCTAATGAATTTCTAATATTTTACGTCAGCATTGACGCTAAAACCCGGCCGAATCGAATACACCGCATTTTATAACCACGACCATGCAAGGCTAATAGATATGACCGACGCTAAAAAATCACTTCCTGTAAAGAAAATCGTAGCAGGCGTTATTTTCACACTTATGGCTTTAGCATTGACAACCGTTACACCGTCAGTTCAGATTGCCTGGGTTACTGCATTTTTGGTTTTAACCATTTACCTGTTCGCTTTCGAGATTGTTGATGTCGATGTCGCCGCTATCAGCATCATGGTTTTATTGGGACTGACTACCCTGCTGTTCCCTTATATGGGCCTGAACGAAGGACTGGTCGATTCTAAACATCTCTTTAACGGCTTTTCCAGTAATGCGGTTATGTCGATCATTGCAGTAATGGTCATCGGTGCCGGTCTGGATAAAACCGGTCTGATGACTAAAGTTGCAGCCTTTATTTTACAGATTGGCGGTACTACAGAAACACGCATCATCCCGATCATCTCCGGTACCGTTGCTTTCATCTCATCTTTCATGCAAAACGTTGGTGCTACCGCCCTGTTCCTGCCTGTCGTTAGTCGTATTTCAGCACGTTCTGGCCTGCCTATGTCACGCCTGCTAATGCCGATGGGTTTCTGTGCGATCCTGGGTGGTACGGTAACAATGGTTGGTTCATCACCACTCATCTTGCTTAATGATTTAATCATTACCTCGAACGTAACACTGGCAGCTGATCTGCAGATGGCACAATGGTCACTATTCTCAGTAACACCTATCGGTGTTTCTCTGGTAATTACCGGTATTCTTTATTTTGTAATCATGGGTAAGTATGTCTTACCTAAATCATCCGGTGAAGGTTCTTCGGCTGGTAACACCGTGGATTACTTTAAAGATATCTACGGTATAAATTACGAACTGTATGAAGTCGTTGTACCTGCAGACAGCTCGCTGGTCGGAAAATCAATTGATACTATCGAACATACAGCACGAATCCGCGTCATTGCCGCTCACACTGACAGTGATGCTACCCGCGTTGGTCCCGGTGGTCTGGACCGTGAATTAGGTATACGTGAAAACGCTGTTCTAGGCATACTCGCAGCACCAAAAAATTTACTCGCTTTTACTGAAAAATATGGCATCGAGCTTCGTAGTGAGCTGCAAACTTTTACCGAAACGTTGTCTAGCGCAAAATCCGGTATTGCTGATGTAGTAATTCCACCGAGTTCGTCATTGATTGGCAAATCTGCTCGTGACCTGTGGATGCGTAAAACCTACGGCATCGCTATGGTCGCCCTGCACCGTGACGGTGAAACACTGCGTGAAGGTGATGACATACGAAACCTGCCTTTGGAAGCTGGTGACACACTTGTGGTACATACCAGCTGGGATGCATTGGTAAGGTTACAGACAGACAAAAACTTTGTCGTTGTCACAACCGAATTCCCACATGAAGAAACACGCCCGCATAAAGTTGGCTGGGCAGGCTTGTTTTTTGCCATCGCATTATTCATGGTGCTGTTTACCGACTTGCGCTTGTCTATCGCACTGCTTACCGGTGCTATCGGCATGGTATTGTCTGGCGTACTCAATATTGATGAAGCTTATGAAGCCGTCTCATGGAAGACCGTTTTCCTGTTAGCCAGTTTGATTCCTTTAGGTCTGGCCGTAGAAACCTCTGGTACGGCAGCCTGGATTGCTGATCAGACCTTACTGGTGGTCGGTAATATGCCGGTCTGGGTGATACAGCTTGCTGTAGCTGTACTGGCAACATTCTTTACCCTGGTAATGTCTAACGTCGGCGCAACCGTGCTACTGGTGCCACTGGCGGTAAACATCGCTCTTGGCGTCGATGGTGCGGATCCTGCAATTTTTGCTCTGACAGTCGCTATCGCTACATCAAATTCATTTTTGATACCAACGCATCAGGTCAATGCGTTGATCATGGGGCCAGGTGGTTATCGCGTACCTGATTTCATTAAAGCCGGCAGCATCATGACCATATTGTTCCTGATAGTTTCGATGACGGTGATGAATTTAATATTTTAAAAGCTAATAATTTGCACTCAATAAAAAAACCACCGGCTCAACACCGGTGGTTTTTTTATAACTAATAAACTTTCTATAAACGCAGAAGTAATAACGGGAGATCAGCTGCTTAGTATTCCAATCTAATTAAATATCGGCCCCAGCGGTCTTACCGACTCATGCTCCATGATGATGTCTGTTTCATTCATGTCACCGGTTATATCAATATTGATCGATTTAACACCGGGTAGCGTACGTAAAATGTAGGCTGACATCAACATCAGCATTTTTTCATTATCGGTTTCTATGGCCGTTAATATTTTATCAGCCGCAATCTGACAACGTTGCTCTGCATCCGGGCTCTCAACCCAGTCACGACTCATCTGCCAGCCTTTGTCCATGTCTTTATTCAACTTATCGAAAAAATCTTTCGCTTCAATAAGCAGACTGTCAGGCACTTCAAATGCATTTGCACGTCCATCAACGATGATATTCAGTTTCATAACATTAAACTCTGTTAAAATTTGCCTTAAGGGCACCTCTATTAATTGCTTATGTCCTCTGCGTGACCTGAAGCGTGTAGCTGCAAGGCGTGAGCCGCAGCAGAATGGTTATTCCATTCTCAAGACTCACAACACAGCAGATGCACGCTTCAGGCCGCGCCCTACGGGGCTTTACGACCAGCCCAGACTCTGCGTTGCACTTTTTTGACAGGCAATAAGCATGACTTCAAAAACACGCCTTGATCCTGAACTGGTCGTAAAGCCAGAGGGCACAAGCAATTAATAGAGGTGCCCTGAAATTATACTTGAACTTAGAGCTCATTAGATATGCTTGTTACTATCCCAGAAGTGTTAAACGACGAAGACATCAGTGTTATACAGGACTTAATGTCCACTGCAAATTTCCATGAGGGCTCAGATTCTGCTGGTAGTGAAGCTAAACGCGTGAAAAATAATCACGAAATGTTTATCTCTGAAGTTGAAACACAACGCCTGAACAATCTTGTCATGGGCAAACTGGTACAAAACCCCACCTATATTGCTACTGCTTTCGCCGCAAAAATTGCCGCGCCTTACTACGCAAAATACGGTGTCGGCATGAGCTACGGCAATCACGTCGATGATCCGGTAATGGGCCCGGCAAACCAGCGATACCGCTCAGACATATCGATAACCATTTTTCTCAACGAACCGGATGCTTATGATGGTGGAGAACTGGTGATATCAACTGCGTTTGGTGAGCAGAAGGTCAAACTGAAAGCTGGCGACGCGGTACTCTACCCGTCTTCCAGCACGCACCGTGTAGCAGAAGTGACACGCGGCGAACGCCTGGTTGCCGTCACCTGGCTACAGAGTACTGTGCGCGATCCTGCTAAGCGAGAAATACTTTATAACCTGAGTCAGGCGAGAGAAACCCTGATAAAAACTTCAGCGGGCTCACAGGAGCTTGAGCAGCTAAGTAATGGTTACGTTAACTTGTTGCGGATGTGGTCTGATATATAGCTGTCAAAACTTTTAACTGGAAACAAAAAAAGCCGCGACAATGTCGCGGCTTTTTTATAAAAGACTTGGTACTTAAGCCTAACGCTCAGAACCAGCTTCTTCGTGAGCCATATCAACAACTTTATTGGCTAGCTCCTGATATTTAGCACGGTATCCGTCAAACTCAGAACCAGCTTCTGGTGTGAAATACTCTTGTGGATCAACGCCGTTTGCTTGTTCATATGCCGAAAATTTCTTTTGCATTTCCAACATCTCTTTAATCATTTCTTGCTTGCTAGCCATGTTTCTCACCTTTCATGTGTGAATAGGGTATTAAACCCCGTAAATTCTTCAACGTATTACTACGTTACGCTATAACCGAAATTTTAGCCTGTGCACTATCTTACCCATATATCTACAAAGGGGAAGAACAATGTAAATAATCGCCTGGCAGTACATTTCACGATGTAGATTTTTTGTTAGTGCAAGGCGAAAATAATTTTAAAAACGGAGCTTACACGCAGTAAGTGAGTATTTTAAAATTATTTTTAACGCTGCAGTAACTAAAAAGATGCGTCGTGTAATGTGCTCGAACTAGTAACCGCCTTTACGTGTGCTTTGTGGACAACCACCGATCTTCAAACCTTGTTTTGATGGCATACCAGGAAACATTTCATACATTTCCTTGGAAGATACTTTACGCCCCCAAATTTTACCCATGGCTTTCATAATGCTACGTTCATTAGGCTCGTTACCATCCAGAATTTCCTGACGAACATACCTGACTGTATCCCAGTGTTCCTCGGTAGGATCGATGCCTTCTTCGACAAAAATCGCTGCCGCTATTTCTTCGTTCCAATCATTTATGTTTTCAAGATAACCGTTTGCTGTTCTATCAACTGAGTCAAGTGACATAATTTACCCGCCTTTTTAAAATGGTAATTGTAAAAACTGGCGCGAATGTTAGCCGAATATTCAACGCTTTTCTAGTATTTCAAAAGAGGTAGTTAGTTACTACATAGTAAATAGATAATGAATCAGAACTAACACAAGCAACAATCCTTTACATTAAAAGCAATACCTAACTACCTGAAAAATGGGATTTATCTTCAGTCTCACCAACGGCTTTTATACCTTTATGAGGGTTAAAAATACCACAGCCAAGATGCCGATGTGGCCCAATACCCATTTCTTGTAAAACCACAGAAGTTGACTTATCAAGGTCCGCAATCATCAGACTTCTAGTCTCAATTTTTTCACCATTGGCTTCAAGTTCATGGCCTATTCCACACAGTAACTTACGCGCCTTAATATCTCGTGCGGCTAGCTCATCAACGACCCATCGCAGAAAATCATCTTCACCCATACCCGCTGTGACCGCAATATAGCGAGCAAACAGAGTAGAGAACGGATCAATAGGTTTACTTGCCATCTCACCTACAGCAACTGCATGACCAGCAACATCTAATGTTTTTCCAACCAGCTCATTTGCTTCAGTAAACCGTGACGTTGGTATACGTAAAAACATACGTGTGCGTTTAGACAAATGAATCAACTCACCGTCAGCTGGGCGCTCCCAACCATTACCTGATGCAGCGCCATGTATCTGATGAACACCCAGCTCCGGCTCATCTTTTATCCAGGGCAAGGCTTGATACAAAGCTTCTGACAGTTCCCAGGCATGACATGTCGGAATTTGTTTACACGCGATTTTGTAACTTACATCGACCACCTTGCCTGAGGTGCTTATGTCATTTTTTTTATCGTCTTCTTGCCAGTACATCGAAGTATTTACCTTTTTATTAAATAGTTCACTACTGTCTCGACGTAAACGCCGCTTCCAGTTTGTCTTCCCAATCAGCAGGGGTGTCTCCAAACTGTGGTTTCACATCCATACGAAAAAATAACTCGCCCGCTGCTGCGCGTTTTTTAAGCTCATCTTTAAGCTGCTCAAAATTTTCCATCTCAGGATTCTGAATCATCACTTCACTTAACCACAACATCACTAAAAACCTCTAAAAGATTAAAATATTTATCTCCATGGATGGAGCGGTAGAAAATTGCTCCTGCATTTTCGACACTTCCTACATCCATGTAGGTCGTATGCTGAAAATCGTCAGGAACGATTTCAGTGCACTATTATTTATGCAACCGCATCATAATATCTCGCACGATACATCAGGCGTTTTTGATTCTCACTGTCTGTAAAACCACTGCGATTGTGCAATACGTTATTACAGACTATGCCCTGTCCTGCTCTGAGCCCAATTTTGAGCACATTGTTTTCATCTGCCATCAGCTCATTAAGCATTTCAACTGCCGCCCGTGTATCTTCCGTATCTCGCCAGATAATATTGCGTTTTCGTGCTGAAAAACGCATATGCAAACGGCCCGCTTCTTCGCCAACAGGGGCTTTAATCATAAAAACTGGCCCCGTCTGTGCTTCACGAATCACTTTGCCTGCCTCGATATTATCCGGAATGGTCATAACTTCGGGGTGCATCAATGCTTCAATATAGGCAGGATTCTCATCTCTTAACGTCATGTAAACATTTTCCGGATTAAGTAATGAATTCACACCACCTTCAGCGGCCGGCCTCACACAATGCATAATGATGCCGAAAATCTGTTTATCAAGAGCATTATAATAACCGTCTGTATGCCAGCTTAATGCTTTATTTGTGTAGGGAATATATTTGTTGCCGGCTTGTTCACGCACTTCCAGACTGCTCACGCTATCTTCGTCAGAGCGTATATTTGCATCAAGCGCTTCCATCGCCAGCTGTTTACCAAGGGCATGCACCAGTGATTTATCCTGAATAGCAGAATTTCTCAGCTGATATATAGCCATATTAAAATTTTCACAGTGGCTGATAATTGCCACCTTTTCTTCATCAGATAACTGGTATGGATCGTGTATCTGTACCAGCACATCACTTACTGCAGGTTTTTTATAGCGTAATTTATCTTCGCGCCACTGTGAATAGGCTGCGTCACTAGTTAAGCTAAAGGGCGAATCTGCTAAAATGGACTGATTCGTTCGTGGTTGCATACGTGATTATCTCAAAATAATGCTGATCTATGATGCGTGAAAGCTTGCCCAATAATGGCAAATTTCACAATACCACTATTGGCTGGCGGTATTTATCGTTTTATACATTATATATAGGTCTGAATTAGCCGGTCATATTAGCAACCTCTAAATCATCGGTAAGCATATGAATTAACTATCAATATAATCATATTGTTAAATTAGAAATAAAACCTGCTATCCCATAGGGGATAAAGCATATTTTGCCAACCCTCCCATGCGTAGGATTCTACAAAGCAGTTACGACACCTAAACTTCGCTCCACAAATAGAAAGAGCCCAAAGAAGTAAAGTTACAACTCTGGGATATTGTTAAAAAAATAGATTGGTACTAGAATCCCCACCCCTAAGTACCAAATCAAACAGTATATTACTGACATAACCATAGCGGCAGACAGGAGAGATTCCATGGCCAAGAAGATTTATGAAACACCCATGCTCGACGAGCTTGAAAACGGCCCATGGCCGAGTTTTATTTCAGGCATCAAGAAATTACGTGATGATCATCCTGATGAACGTATCCAGGCAGTAACAAGTAGCTTACTTGGCCAGCTGGAGCATTCTTACGAAACGCGTAAAGGTTACTGGAAAGGCGGTACTGTATCTGTATTTGGTTACGGCGGCGGCATCATTCCACGTTTCTCTGAAGTTGGTGCAGCTTTCCCTGAATCAAAAGAATTCCACACTATCCGCGTTCAACCACCTGCGGGTAACCACTACACTACTGACATGCTTCGTCAGCTGGGTGATAGCTGGGAGAAATACGGTTCTGGTCTGCAAACATTCCACGGCCAGACTGGTAACATCATGTTCATCGGTACAACCACTGAAAACACGCAACATTTCTTCGATGAAATCAATGGTTACGGTTGGGACTTAGGTGGTGCGGGCCCATGTGTACGTACTGCTATGTCATGTGTAGGCGCTTCACGTTGTGAGATGTCCTGTGCAAACGAGCACGGTATTCACCGTCACCTGGTAAATAACTTTACTGATGACGTTCACCGTCCTGCCCTGCCATACAAATTCAAATTCAAAGTGTCTGGTTGTCCTAACGACTGTCAAAATGCTATCGAACGTGCTGATATGGCCATTATCGGTACATGGCGTGATGATATGAAAGTTGACCAGGTAGAATTTAAAAACTACCTCGACGCTAAAGGTGAAAACGGTCGTCAATACTATATCGATAACATGACTTCTCGTTGCCCAACCAATGCACTGACTATCAATGATGATGACACATTAACCGTTGATAACCGCAACTGTGTACGTTGCATGCATTGCTTAAACGTTATGCCTAAAGCACTTCACCCAGGCGATGACCACGGCGTTACTGTATTAGTTGGCGGTAAACGCACACTGAAAATTGGTGACCTGATGGGTACGGTTGTTATCCCATTCAAGAGAATGGAAACTGAAGAAGATTACGAAAGCCTGGTTGAACTGGCTGAAGAAATGATCGATTTCTGGGCTGAAAATGGTCTAGAGCACGAGCGTACTGGTGAGATGATCGAGCGTATCGGTCTGGTTAACTACCTGGAAGGTATCGGTCTTGAAGTAGATCCAAACATGGTCAGCAGTCCTCGTCAAAGTTCTTATATCCGTATGGATGGCTGGGACGAAGAAGCTGAGAAATGGTTCGATCGTAAAGCAGAAGCTGCTAACGCATAATCAACCCGTAATCTAATTTTAGGCGGGGCTGTGCTGTAAGTAATAAAGCGGCCCCGTCTAACAAATATTGAATTTTTGAGGAATAAATAATGAGTGCTGATAAACCTCGTTCTCCAATTGAATCTGGCTGCCCTGATGGCTTCCAGTATATGCATCCAGTCATGCGTAAAAATTATGGCGCATGGAAATTCCATGAGCATCCAAAACCAGGCGTGCTTCGTCACGTAGGTTTTAGCGGCGACGAAATCTGGACCGTACGTGTTGGTACACAACGTATTCTTGATATCTTCTCACTACGTGAACTATGTGATATTGGCGATGAGTTCGCTGATGGCTTCATACACTTCACCATTCGTAGTAACGTTGAATACATGGTCGCTGACCCAGCGAAAGTTGAGCCATTGATCAAAGCGATTACCGACAAAGGTTACATCGTTGGTGGTACTAAGAACTCTGTAACCATGCTTTCACACACACAGGGCTGGTTGCACTGTGATATTCCTGGTACTGATGCATCAGGTGTTGTGAAATCTATGATGGACGAGTTGATCGACGAATTCCGTGAATGTAACATGCCTAACCGCGTACATATCACGACTTCTTGTTGTCAGATTAACTGTGGTGGCCAGGGCGACATCGCTATAAACGTTCAGCACACTAAACCACCTAAGATCAATCACGACTTAGTATCTAACGTCTGTGAGCGTCCATCGGTTGTTGCTCGTTGTCCTGTTGCTGCGATTCGTCCTGCAATGGTTAACGGTAAACCTTCTTTAGAAGTTGACGAGAAAAAATGTATCTGTTGTGGTGCATGTTTCCCTCCTTGCCCTCCAATGCAGATCAACGATGCTGAGCATTCTAAATTAGCAGTATGGGTTGGTGGTAATCACTCAAATGCACGTAGCAAACCTACTTTCCAGAAACTGGTTGCTGCTGGTATCCCTAACAATCCACCACGCTGGCCTGAAGCAACAGCTATCGTGAAAAACATTCTGCAAGCATATAAAAACGATGCTAAAGATTGGGAACGTATTAATGACTGGATTGAGCGTATCGGCTGGCCTCGTTTCTTCGAAGTGACTAACCTGCCTTTCACCAAGTATCACATCGATAACTGGCGCGGTGCTCGTAACAGCCTGAATGCTTCTACTCACATCCGTTTCTAAGAAGGTATTATTGTGAAATTTAGTATTCAAGTTAATGAAGGGCCATACCAGAAACAGGCATCTGATACTGCGTATCAGTTTGCCAAAGCTGCTATCGCTGCCGGACATGAAATTTTTCGTATTTTCTTCTATCACGACGGTGTGAATAATGCGACGAAACTTGCGGTTCCACCACAAGATGATCGTCATATTCCCAAGCTGTGGTCGGAACTATCAAAAGAACACAACCTGGATTTGGTTGTTTGTATTGCCGCAGCACAACGCCGTGGCATGATGGATGCCGATGAAGCAAAACGTCAAGGTTTTGAAGATAATAACCTGATTGAAGGTTTCCGCATCTCTGGTCTTGGCCAGTTGATCGAAGCCGGCATCGAATCAGACCGTCTGGTCGTCTTTGGGGCTTAAAGCAGGGCGCATAGCTCGAGGAAATAGATATGGCAGTTAAAAAATTCATGTACGTCAACCGCAAAGCTCCTTATGGCACAGTCTATGCTCTGGAATCTTTAGAGGTTGTATTAATCGGTGCAGCATTTGATCAGGACGTTAGTCTTGCATTCATCGGAGACGGTGTTTACGAACTAACTAAAGGTCAAGACACTAAAGCGATTGGTCAGAAAAATTTCTCACCCGTCTACTCTGCTTTAGGTGATTACGACGTAAACAAAATTTACGTTGAAAAAGAGTCACTGGAAGAACGTGGTTTAACATTAGATGATCTTCAACACCTGGTCTGGGAAGATGAAGATGAAGACTATGCTGAAAAAGACTCTATCCGTCTGGTAAGTCGTGCAGAGTTAGCTGATGTTATGTCTGAACAAGAAATAATACTAAGTTTCTAGGAGATTAATCATGGGACTATTACACACAGTAAACAAATCTCCATTCGAGTCTAATACATTCGACGCCTGCCTTGGTTATGCATTAGACGGTTCTACCGTTCTGCTGATCGAAGACGGTGTATATGCTGCAACCACTGGAACCAGTGCTGCAGAAAAAATCAAAAATGCCAGTGGTGTTACATTTGCCGTACTCGGACCTGATCTTCAGGCTCGCGGTTTGGAAAGTAAACTGGCAGATGGTATCAAAGTCGTCGATTATGAAGGCTTTGTAAATTTAGTAGCTGAGCACGACTCTGTTCAATCTTGGCTTTAAACACATTTTTAATATTACGCTCTCTACGAGGAAATCAACATGTCATCAATCGAAGTAAACGGCAAATCATTTGAAGTCGATGAAGAAGGTTACTTAGCTAATTTGAACGAATGGGAACCAGCAATAGGTGCAGCTATGGCTGCCGCTGAAGATCAACCTTTATCTGATGAGCACTGGGATATCATCAACTTCCTACGTGAATACTACGAAGAATACCAAATTGCTCCAGCAGTACGTGTACTGACTAAAGCTGTTGGTAAACGTCTGGGTAAAGATAAAGGTAACAGCAAATATCTTTATGAGTTATTCCCATACGGTCCTGGTAAACAAGCATGTAAATATGCTGGTCTGCCAAAACCAACTGGTTGCGTATAGTCTCTAATTTTTTATAAAGCAATCGCTTTATAAAACCAGAGATTATTAAGTTCGGGGACAGCTGCATCGTCCCCGCAACTTTAAATAAGACACAACCCGATTGCTTTAATGTAATTTGGGATGTGTCTTATTTAAAGTTTATTAAACATTACGATTAGAGAGCTTTCAATGAGCGCACTTAGTATTTTGTACGTCATACTTTTCTATGTGGCAATGATCACATTAGTGGCTGGCATCACCAACAAGATGCTGCAATACAAACGTGTCCCTGCGCCGTTGAAAATCGCCGTTACTCCTGCACCTTTAACTAGAAAGGGTGTTGCCTACCGATTTTTTACCGAGGTTGTTCTATTTAACAGCCTTTTCCGTGCAACAAAATGGACCTGGATTTTCGGCTTCATGTTCCATGCATCTTTGTTGCTCGCATTTTTCCGTCATCTGCGTTACGTGATTTCACCTGACTCTTTTATCTGGCCACTGGTGAACAACATGGTCGTGCAAAGCTTTGGTCACTATGCCGGTTTTGCCATGGTGATTGGTCTACTTGGTTTATTAACACGCCGTATTTTTGTCGATCGTGTACGTTACATATCATCACCGTCTGATTACTTGATGTTGCTTTTAATTATCGGCATTGCCACTACCGGTCTGATGATGTCTTATGTCGCCCATACTGACATCGTTCAACTTAAAGCATTTGTAATGGGCCTGTTCCTGTTTGACTGGCAGAATTTACCGAGCGACTTCGTTTTGTTAGCACACCTGACCATGGTGCTGTTTTTAGCAATGATTTTCCCCGTTAGTAAATTGTTGCACGCACCTGGTCTGTTTATGGCACCGACTCGCTATCAAGTTGATAACCCACGAGAAAAACGCCACCTGTCTCCATGGGGCGCTGAAATTGAAGCCAAAGATGGCCGTAACGCTTAAATAAGACTGGAAATATAATAATGGCTAAGGTTGATTACGTAATACCAGAAACGCACGAATTCCCCATCATTCCATCTGTCATGGAAGGTGCGATGGCGCACAGTTCTCCGTTTATTGCCGGTGAAGAATTCCAGACTGACATGGGTTTCCCTTCTGGAGAAGATAAAGGTCTGGTTGATGACTGGAAAAATATTTTTCTTGCACAGTTAAAAGAAAAACTCAGTAAATACCGCTCTTTACTGGTATTTATGGACACCTGCGTCAAATGTGGTGCCTGCACAGATAAATGTCATTACTTTATTGGTACCGCTGACCCTAAAAACATGCCTGTCGCACGTCAAGATTTACTGCGCAAAGTTTACCGTCGTTATTTTACCTTTGCCGGTAAATGGTTCCCAAAATTAGTTGGTGCTATTGATCTAACCGAAGAAGCAATCAAAGATATGTACGACTACTATCACCAGTGTTCTGAGTGTCGTCGCTGTGCCGTTTTCTGCCCCTTCGGCATCGATACCGCTGAAGTCACCATGGCCGCTCGTGACATGCTAGCGCACATCGGCATGGGACAAAAATACTCGAACCAGATTATTCCTAAGGTACATAAGATCGGTAACAACCTGGGTCTACCTGAGCCGGCTCTGATCGATACATTGGAAGGTCTGGAAGAAGAAGTTGAAGAAGACATCAATGTAAAAGTTCGCTTCCCTCTTGATGAAAAAGGTGCGGAAATATTACTGGTAACACCCTCAGCTGACTTTTTTGCTGAACCGCACATCGATGGCCTTATCGGTTACGCAAAAGTATTCCACGCTGCCGGAGTTACCTGGACGATGAGTTCGAAGGCATCAGAAGCAGCTAACTTTGGTTTGTTCATCGGTAACTATGAGCACATGCGTGAGATTTCACTGCGTATTCGTGACGCGGCAAAAGATCTTGGCGTCAAACGTATTATTTTTGGTGAGTGTGGGCACGCCTGGCGCGTTGCCTATAACCATTTAAATACACTGGCTGGACCATGGGATTTCCTCGATCAGAATTACCCTATTCCGCAGCATATCCTTGAATTTACCAAAGATTGCCTGGATCGCAACATATTAAATATCGATAAGACTGAAAACGATCACATGACGTTGACGTTCCATGACTCCTGTAACATCGCGCGTGCATCACGCATCGGTGACACACCGGGAAGCCAGTTCACTACCCCGCGTCAAGTCATCAAGGCAGTATGTAATAACTTCCACGATATGTCTGCTGACACTATTAACGACCAGACATTCTGTTGTGGCGGCGGTGGCGGTCTATTAACAGACGACCTGATGGAATTACGTATCAAAGGTGCACTGCCCCGTATGGAAGCGCTTAAAAACGTCAGTAAAGATTACGGCGTCACACATATGGCCGCTATTTGTGCCATCTGTAAATCACAGTTTACAAAAGTTCTGCCTTATTACGGCATGACCATGGATCAGATAGTGAGTGTTCATCAACTAGTGAGCAACGCGATCATCCTTGACGGACAAGGTGAAGAAGCGGACGACAGCGACGACGCTGAAGCAGCCGCTTAATAAACAAACAGGTTCAGTAAAAAAATTAGTACACAGAATATTTGTAATAAAGAATTAGTAACAAAATTTAATAACTCATAATTATTGACATATACCCGGGACAATGTCCCTTGGTAAAGCAACAGGAGAGCTGGCATGGCCACTTCGAAACAAGATATGCAAGACAATAAGTTAACCTTCAGAAAATATGAAGATGGCGATTTCGTTAATAATGATTTCGGCAAACAGATTTTTAATGAAGACACGACATACAAGTGCCCTACTTATGTACATCGTACTCCGCCTTGTCAGGGCAGTTGCCCATCGGGTGAAGATATTCGTGGCTGGTTAGACATCGTTCGTGGTATCGAATTACCTCCTGAAGGTGTTTCTATGCAGGAATATGCTTTCCGCCGCTCTACTGATGCTAACCCTTTCCCTTCTATGATGGGTCGTGTGTGTCCTGCACCTTGTGAGACTGGCTGTAACCGTAACAACATTGAAGACTTCGTTGGTATTAACTCTGTTGAGCAATACATCGGTGACACAGCGTTTAAAGAAGGTTTCAAATTTGATAACAGCGCTGCGATGACTGGCAAAAAAGTCGCCATCATCGGTGGTGGCCCTGCAGGTATGGCTGCGGCCTACCAATTACGTCGTAAAGGTATCGCTTCAACAATCTTTGATGATCATTCAGAGCTTGGCGGCATGATGCGTTACGGTATCCCTGGCTACCGTACTCCTCGCGATTTTCTGGACAACGAATGTAACCGTATTGTAGAAATGGGTAACATCGAGACACGCATGAACACTCGCGTGGGTCGTGACGTTGCACTTGCAGACGTAGAAAAAGAACATGATGCTGTTTTATGGGCATTAGGCTGCTGGACTGGCCGCGGCGTTCCAGTTGAAGGCTGGGATGAGACACCTAACTGCGTATCTGCGGTTAAATTCCTTGAGCAGTTCAACAAGGGCGAAATGAAATACACCGGTAAGAAAGTACTGTGTATCGGTGGTGGTGATACCTCTATCGACGTAGTCTCTGTTTCTCGCCGTATCGGCACATTGACTGACTACAACGAAATGCCTGAAACAGTCGTTAATGGTGAATCTTCACACGCTGATCATGATTCATCTAAGAACGTGCCTTGTGAACTGGTAACACTGACAGCACTGTTCAAGAAAGAAGAGATGACAGCCGCACAGCATGAAGTTGAAGACGCTACTATCGAAGGCGTTAACATCATGAACGAAGTTATGCCTGTTGCACTCATTCGTGATGCCAACGGTCGTGCGACTGGTATGAAGTTTGTTGACTCTAAATGGGAAAACAATGCACCTGTTGCTGTCGAAGGCGGTAAAGAATACATCGTTGAAGCTGACATCATCGTTGCAGCGATTGGTCAGGGCGGTAACCTTGACGGTGTTGAAGATTTTAATAATGGCCGTAACCTGGTTGATGCAGACAACCTGTATCGCGTACCAGGTAAAGAAAATCACTATGTATGTGGTGACATCGTTCGCCCTCACCTGTTAACCACAGCAATCGGTCAGGCTTACATCGTTTCTGACACTATCGAAAACGATTTCAACAACATTGAATTGAAAAAACGTCCTAAAGTTGACGTTCACCACTTCGACCTTACTGATAAATTAGTTGAAGCAGGTCTGAATGTTGATGCTTATGATGTAAACGAACACAAAGATGACGGTCAGCGTGGTACGGATAGTGACAACTATGCGATCCATAACTACGAAGACCGTAGCTCTCAGGAAATTATCTCAGCTGATGAACTCTTCCTTGGACACTTCGCCTATGAAGAACGTAATCTGCGCGATACAGACGTTCCTTCTTCTGACGAAGTATTAGGTCACATGGCAGAACGTCAGATCAGTCTTGAAGAAGAGAAAGCGGTTGCAGAAGCTGGCCGTTGTATGAGCTGTGGTATGTGTTTCGAGTGTGATAACTGCGTTATCTACTGTCCACAAGATGCGGTTTTCCGTGTTAAGAAAGACAGCAAAACATTAGGTCGTTATGTTGATACTGATTACACTAAATGTATCGGTTGTCACATCTGTTCTGATGTTTGCCCTACCGGCTACATTGATATGGCACTAGGTGTCGCTTAAAGAACGGTTAATTAATGCCGTCATTGCGCGCGGCAGCGCGGCTGTCTTATTCTAGTGACAACAGGTACTGGATAAGATTGCTCCGTACCTCGCAATGACGAATAGAATGACTAAAACAGGTAATCTGATGACAAGATTTTTACGTTTAATTTATGTATTGATAGGCTTAACGCTGCTGTCGACGTCGGCAATTGCAGAGACGCCCTTCCCTACGATTCATGAACCATCAGATGAAAGCAAAAAGTGTATTCATCCGGAAGATGAAATGCGTAGAAATCACATGAACTATATTTTGCACGAACGCGACGAAACCATGCGTGAAGGTATTCGTAACGAGCCTGCCAGTCTGGCTAACTGCATAAACTGTCATGTTGAACCAAATGCACAAGGTGAAATTGCTGGCATTGACAGTGATGAGCACTTCTGCAACGCGTGTCATCAATATGCCTCAGTACAGATTGACTGTTTCCAATGTCATGCTGACCGTCCGCAGAAATACATTAATCGCAGCAAACATTCGTCGTCAATTCAGCAGCAACTGCAACAAACGCTTGCTGCTGACACATCAAATAAAGGAGTTAATCAGTAATGGCTAATTCTCATGACACATCTACGAATACTTCAAGACGTGACTTTTTATCAAAAGCGGTGGTTGCCGGTACGATAACCATTGCACCGGGCGTACTGTTACATACGACTGCTCAGGCAGCGACCGGCGACGTTTCTACAAAAGCAGGTGATGAATCTGTTAGTAGTAAAAACCGTTGGGGCATGTTGATCGATACTGCAAAATGCGCCACTGGCTGCACCGACTGTGTCGATGCCTGTAATAAAGAAAACGGTCTGGTCAGTCACGGGCGACCTAAGTCAGACACTCAGTACATACGTAAAGTAACATTAAAAGACAAATCAACCGGTCATGAGTCATCTCTGCCTCTGATGTGTCAGCACTGTGAAACAGCACCCTGCGTAGACGTATGTCCAACAGGCGCCTCTTTTGTACGTGAAGATGGTATTGCACTGGTCGACAAACACATCTGTATCGGCTGCCGCTACTGCATGATGGCATGCCCGTATAAAGCACGCTCTTTTGTGCATGAAGAGGTAGAAAACCAGACATTAACTGCGCCACGCGGCAAGGGCACTGTTGAATCTTGCACCATGTGTGTTACCCGTGTAGACAATGGTGGTATTCCCGCCTGCGTTGAAGCATGTACGGCTGAAAACCATAACGCTATGATCTTTGGTGATCTTAATAATCCTAACAGCACCATTTCTGTCGCGCTGAAAGAACAAGGCGGCAAGCAGCTTCGTCCTGACCTGAAGCTTAACACTGGCGTTCGTTACCAGGGCTTATAAGCCAGAATTATAAGAGATAATAATGAGTAAAATAGAATACACCGCAGTACAAGGTAAAAGTCTGGCTTATTTCGCTCTACTCGGCGGTTTAGCTTTTGTGATGTTATTGGCCCTGTTGTCAGTTTGGCACATGGAGCACAATGGCCACTATGTAACCGGCATGAATAACCAGATTGTCTGGGGCATGCCACATGTATTTGCTATTTTTCTTATCGTAGCCGCATCTGGCGCACTAAACGTTGCATCCATCGCTTCTGTGTTCAGAAAAAAAATATACGAACCTATGGCACGTTTATCCGCCCTGTTAGCACTCGCCCTTTTGACTGGCGGTCTGGTTGTATTATTACTTGACCTGGGTCGCCCTGATCGTTTGATAGTGGCTATGACCTATTACAACTTCAAATCGATTTTTGCCTGGAACATTATTTTATATACCGGTTTCTTTGGTTTTGTCGGTGCTTATCTGTGGACCATGATGGATCACAATGTATATAAATTTAAACCTTATGCTGGCTTCTCTGCGTTTGTATGGCGCTTAACTCTTACCACTGGTACCGGTTCTATCTTTGGTTTCCTGGTTGCACGTTCTGCTTATGACGCTGCGCTGATGGCCCCTATGTTCATCATCATGTCATTTTCTTTTGGCCTGGCTATCTTTATCCTGGTATTGATGGCCTCTTACAAATGGACAGGCATGGAACTAGGTGACGTCGTTGTCAATCGCTTAAGAAACCTGCTGGGCATCTTCGTTGCTTCTGTTCTGTATTTCACTGCGGTTTATCATGTGACTAACCTGTATGCGACACAACACCACGACGTAGAAAGATTCCTGTTACTGGACGGTGGCATATTCACCACCGTTTTCTGGATTGGTGAAATTCTGATTGGCGGCTTAATTCCCCTTGCCTTGATCTATGCGCCTGGTGTCAAAAATTGCCGGACCACTTTGGGCCTTATCTGCACGATGATTATCATCGGTGGTTTTTCCAAGGTTTACACCATCTTAATTGCTGGTCAGGCTTTCCCACTGGAAATTTTCCCTGGCTACGAAGTCAGTAGTTCTTTCTACGACGGTGCGATCAACAGCTACACTCCTAGCCTGCCTGAAATACTACTAGGTCTGGGCGGTATCGCAATGTCTTTATTCATCGTTGTATTTGCACTTAAAGTTTTACGCTTCCTGCCTGTTTCACTGGCAGACTCAGTAGCTGATCCACACGCTAAATAAAAGCAAACAGCACTAAAAACAAAAATCCTTTTGCCGCGAACAACGCAAAGGACGCGAAAAACAGCTTTTTTAGCTTTTAATATTTGCGTCTTTTGCGTTGTTCGCGGCAAAGTTTTTATTCTACTTGTTTCTACTGTAACCTGTAGCCATGTCACGAATCTTCATATCCGCCGCGCACAAATCCTCTGGCAAAACCACTGTCAGTATCGGACTGTGTGCCGCTCTAAAACAACGTGACCTTATCGTGCAAAGTTTTAAAAAAGGCCCTGATTACATTGACCCCTACTGGCTTGCCCAGGCAACCCGCCGAGATTGTTACAACCTGGATTTCTACACCATGGAACGCGATGAAATACTGTCGCTGATGAAAGACAAATCACAGGGCGCAGATATCACGCTGATCGAAGGCAATAAAGGTCTATACGACGGACTGGATCTCGATGGTAGTAATAGTAATGCTGCATTGGCCACACTGACACAGACACCCGTGGTACTGGTATTAAATGCCAGGGGCATGACTCGCGGTATCGCACCATTGATATTAGGTTATCAGGCATTTGATAAAAATGTCTCCATCAAGGGTGTCATTCTCAATCGACTTGGCGGCTCACGTCATGAGAGTAAATTACGTAATGTGATCGAACATTACACGGATGTTGAAGTTGTTGGCGCAATACATAATGACCAGCGATTTAATATCGATGAACGTCATCTAGGACTGGTACCAGGCCATGAAGATCCTTTTTGTGAGCAGAAAATCGATTTGCTGGCAGAAGCAGTTAATGATCAGGTTAATCTCGACGCTATACTACGTATAGCCAATCAGGCAAAAAATCTAAGCACCGATAACGCTACGATTGAAATCCGATCTAAAAACCACACAAAAGACATAAAACTGGGACTGATCCGTTGCTCCGCCTTCGGTTTCTACTACCCTGATGATCTACAGGCCTTAGAACATGCAGGCGCTGAGTTAATCGAAATCGATCCATGCCATGACGCGGTACTTCCCGATGTAGATGCTCTTTTTATCGGTGGCGGTTTCCCTGAAACCCACATGCACGAACTCGAAGCCAATAAAGACTTACGAATAGCCATAAAATCTGCCATCGACAATGGCCTACCCACCTATGCAGAATGTGGTGGGTTAATGTATCTGGCGAGATCCATAGAGTGGAATGAAAATAAATGCACCATGGTGGGATGTGTCGATGCAGATATAATCATGGAAAAAACCCCACAGGGCCGTGGTTACGTACAATTACAGGAAACCGAAAACAGCCTGTGGCCAAATTCTTCAGATAAAATCATCAATGCCCACGAATTTCATTATTCACGTTTTAAAATGGTTGATAAAAATGTACAATTTGCCTTCCATGTAAAACGTGGAACTGGAATCAATGGTATATCTGATGGATATATTTACAAAAATATGATGGCTAACTATAGCCATCAACGCAATACCAGAAATAACCCATGGACGGAGAGATTTATCAGTTTTGCCAGAGACTGCAAAAACAGGAAAATAAAAGCAACATAAACGAGCTAATAGCCAACTACTATGATTACAATCACACCAGCTGCGGCTGCACAGATCAAACTTTCTGCAGAACAGGGTAAAACCGAAGGTATGTCGTTGCGCATAGCTGCATCACTCGACGATGATAAAAGTATTCACTACGGTATGGGGTTTGACGATAACAAAGAAGATGATGTGACTGTTCCTGCAGATGATATTGAGATCATAGTATCCGTCACCAGTGCCGAATTGTTAAAAAACACGACCATTGATTTTGTTGAGCTTGAACCGGGTAAATTTCAGTTCATCTTTCTAAATCCTAACGATCCAAATTACAAAGCCCCGTCAGAATAACTGAAGCCAGAAAAAATAAAATAGACCATGGCTGAAGTATCATCGTTCGAATGGAGCCCACCATCGCTGGCTCTGCTTTATAGAATAACCAGTTCTTTAAGTTCTGCAAATGAAGAAAAAGATATTCTCCATGATTTTTTAATCTTATTAAAACAGCATTTCAATGCAAAAGCCGGCTCTATTCAATTAATTAATGATGACGGCCTGATGGATCTGATCAGCTATTTTGGCATAACTGAGGAACAGGCAAGCAGCATTCAACACGCCCCCATCGACGGGCACCTGTTTAGTTTTGAAACCGATGTGATCGATGAGATCCAAATACGCAAGAGCGAACTGGCTATTGATACACTGCCCCCCAAACAGTTATGCATCCCGGTAAGATTCAAAATTCGAACATTAGGTGTCATCAATCTATTCGTTGAAAATGAAATAGAGATCACCGAAGAACTTGCATATCTGTTGCTTTCTCTAGGCGCACATCTAGGTGAGTTTTTTGAACGCACGTTGATCGAACAAAAAAATCGCCGTCAACTTATTAAAGATGAGCGCAATATAATCGCTAATGAATTACATGATTCACTGGCACAAACTTTAGCTTCACTGCGTTTCCAGGTACGTATTCTCGATCAGAGCCTACAACCAGTCAGTAATTTTATGGCATTCAAAACCATCGAATCAGTGGAACATGGCCTTGACGAAGCGACTACTGATCTACGCGAGCTGATCGCACATTGCCGCGTGCCGATCGAAGAACAGGGATTAATTCCGGCAGTAAAACGTGCCGTCGAAAAATTCCGCGTAGATACCGGGATACACATCCTGTTACAGAGCAATCAAGAAGTACTACCGTTACCCTCGAATATGGAGTTAAATGCATATCGCATCGTACAGGAAGCACTCACCAATATAAAAAAACATGCCAATGCCTATATCGTCCGTGTGTTAGTAAACTGTGATGATGAAGGCAATATTCATATACTGATAGAAAACGATGGCAAAGGTTTTGATCAGTGCAAGATAAAAAGCTCTGAAGGTGAACACCTCGGATTAACCATCATGAAGGAAAGAGCCAAACACCTGGGTGGAAAACTTAAAATCGAAAGTGAGATCGATGAAGGCACCCGTGTTGAGCTTAATTTTCAATATAAGGAAGATAATACAAAAACGTGATAAATTCAGTACCTGGCAACCTACTTCCCCACAGATAAAACTATGCGCGTAATAATCATTGATGACCATGCACTATTTAGAGACGGCCTGAAAGGCCTGCTCGAACAACGTAATATTGATGTTGCCGGTGTCGCAGCAGATGGCAACGAAGGCATTGAGCTAGCAAAAAAAATACAACCCGACATTATCCTGCTGGACTTACGCATGCCGAACATGGGGGGATTAGATACACTTCCTATATTACGCAAAGAACTACCGACGACCCCGGTAGTGATGTTAACCACAAGCAATGATGAAAGTGACTTAATCAAAGCACTGCGTACTGGCGCTCAAGGTTACCTGCTTAAGGACATGGAACCAGAAGAACTGGTCGGTGCCTTGCGTGACATCGAAAATGGTAAAAACGTAGTGGCCGCCGATTTAACCGATGCATTAGCCAGGATGGTGCAAGGTGAAACAACTTTAGGTGACGACGAGGGACCATTCTCTGAACTCACACCACGTGAAACTGAAATTCTTTGCCTGCTCGCCGAGGGCCAAAGTAACAAACTCATCGCCAGAAACTTAGGTATTTCTGATGGCACGGTGAAGTTACATGTTAAGGCCATCCTTAGAAAACTGAGTATACATTCGCGCGTTGAAGCGGCTGTAATGGCCGTTGAGCACGGCTTGCGCCATAAGCAAAAAGACAAAACCTGATCTAAATCTACAAAACTGTTTAACCATGAAGACATTTGCACAAATTGCTGCTGAAATCGCCCCGCAAATTACTGAAATGATGCCCTGGGATGCAGAAGAGCTTCTCGAATCGAAACCAGAGACACTGATCATTGATATCAGGGAAACGCATGAATATGACACCATGCACATTCCTGATTCGATAAATGTACCCCGGGGTATTCTGGAAAATGCCTGTGAATGGGACTTCGAGGAAACAGAACCGGATCTGGTAACAGCCAGGGAAAAACCAGTTCTGCTGGTCTGCCGGTCGGGGAATCGTACAACACTGGCAGCCTATACATTACAACAGATGGGCTATGAAAATGTCATCTCGCTAAAGACGGGTTTGCGTGGCTGGAGTGACTATGAGCTGCCGATGGTGGATATCGAAGAAAAACCGGTTGATTTAACAGACGCAGATCATTATTTCGCAAATAAGATTCTGCAGGAACAACGTAACCCCGACAGCAAAGATTAGCTTATAACCTGGTAACCGAGGCAGGATTTTGTTCTGTGTTTATATATTCTTAATACCGGTCTATCCTTGCTTAACTTTTCATTCTCTTAATAATCTTTACCTTGTGCTTTTTATTAGGTATTGCAATTTTCGCACCGCAATGCCTGACTAAATAAAAGTAGAAATATTGTTCAACCCAGGCTCAGCTCAAGCTACTTCAATCAAACCTAAATCGCGGAATGAAATCCGCTCCTACAAAAAACTATCGTAAATGCCAATAAAAGAAAGAGAATAAAACTAAAGGGAAAACCGAAAATCAATCTTTCCCGTAGTGTTTGTGCTCCTTACGACGCCTGCCTGCCTTCTGCGTAACCACTCCCTGAATCACATCTTGGCCACTGATTTCAACCGTGTCATATAAATCATTCAGTGGCTGTAGATAATATTTATCATCAACAATACGTAACTGACGAAAAATGTACTCATTTTTAACTTCAGCCATGACATAACAACCATCACGAATGGTACCGGCAGGGTCAATGATAATAACAGCGCCTTCGGCAAATTCGGGCAACATACTGTCACCTAACACACGTAATGCAAACGGCTCACTCGCCGCGCAACCACCACTAGATTCCATAAAAGCCACCTGTTAAAAATATCCGCCTATTATACCTGCCCACCATAGGCTGGACACGTTTTTAGGTATTATGAGAAGCAATAAAAGACCTCATTTTAGCGCAGACGCCTACATGGCAAGGATTGTTCCTACAATCCTATTGCATTTCCTCCATCCCTGGAGGTCAGATGTAGGTGGTAGGGCATCGCAGGACGCTACATGGATGGACGGTATTAGGGTAACGCAGGAGCAGTTGCCGCGGCGCTGAGAAAACTATAGTTTATTAGTTACACCACTAGTGTGTAACAGGATAACACTGCATCACTGTGCTAAATCAGTCTTTATTATCCACCCACTTTAGCTACCTGCAAACTGCCACGGAAGCGTGTAAAATGCGCGCTTCGATAAAAAACCTATAGATCCGTATCAAAGAATCATGTCCAATAAAATCAGCAAAAACAAGTTCGTTTCACTCGTCTACACCATTACCGATGAGAACGACAATCTCCTGGAACGCATCGATATGCCTATCCAGTACATACAGGGTGTAAAAAGCCAGGTTATCGAAAACATTGAAAAAGCACTAGACGGCCATAAAGAAGGTGATCTGGTTCATGTCAACATAAGCCCAGAGGAAGGTTTTGGCCCGCATCAGCCGGAGCTTACCTTTTCTGATGACATTAACAATGTGCCACAGCAATTTCATTCGATCGGTGCTGAAGTCGAATTCCAGAATGCTCAGGGTGAAAGCAAAATTTTTCGTGTGACAGATATGGCCGATGGCAAGTTAACTGTTGACGGCAATCATCCATTTGCAGGCAAAACTATCACCTACAACATTACTGTAAAAGAAGTCCGTGATGCCACCGCTGATGAGATTAAAAATGGCGTCGAAAATATGAATGCATTGCATTAAAACGGATCATTTAGGCCACTATTTCGAGATACTATGCCATTTTAGGGGCTGAAATTTAGAGCGATTTAAGGTATTCTCGCCTACCAAGAAAATAACTGTACGTCAGCCTAAATGACAACAATAAAAGATTTTTCAGATGCTGAACAGTGGGCCATTAACACAACTTTAAAAGAGCGCTGGCCAAATCAGGATTTAGACATACAACTCGCTGATGTTGAAATTAAAATGTTTCCACATGATCGCGAGTTAACCGTCTGCCCGGCATTATTCTGGCAAGTTGGAGAAACCAGTTTCATCATAATTAAAGCTGGCGATCGAACTTATCGCAGCCAATTTTATTACAGGGGTTATCAACAATACGGCACCGGCAAATCAGAGTTTGATGACATTGCGGATTGCATCACAACCCTGCTGCAGGTTCATGCTGATAAAGAAAAAGATCTAAGCCAGGAAAAAGAACAAAAATAAGAAAAAACACTTTCACTAATTCTAATATAAATAACTTTACAAATATAAGCCGAGGAACATTATGAGCAAAATGAACGCATTTTATGCGCAATCTGGTGGTGTAACTGCAGTAATCAATGCATCTGCATGTGGTGTAATTGAAACTGCACGTAAACATAAAGATAAAATCGGAAAAGTCTATGCTGGCAGCAGCGGCATCATCGGCGCTTTAACCGAAGAACTAATCGATACCAGCAAAGAAACTAAATCAACTATTGCTGGTTTACGCAGTACCCCATCGGGTGCTTTTGGTTCATGTCGTTTCAAACTAAAAAGTCTTGAAGATAACAAAGCAGAATACGAACGTTTGATCGAAGTTTTCAAAGCACACAACATCGGTTATTTCTTCTATAACGGTGGTGGTGACTCTGCAGATACCTGTTTGAAAATCTCTCAGATCGGTAAAAAGATGGGTTACCCTATCACTGCGGTTCATGTGCCAAAAACGGTTGATAACGACCTACCGATTACTGATAACTGCCCGGGCTTTGGTTCAGTTGCCAAATACATCGCTATATCAACCATGGAAGCAAGTTATGATGTAGCCTCTATGTGCAAAACATCAACAAAAGTATTCGTACTTGAAGTCATGGGTCGTCACGCTGGCTGGATCGCTGCTGCTGGTGCAATGGCATCTACAGCTGAACATGAAATCCCAATCGTTGTACTGTTCCCTGAAGTGAAATTCGATCAGAAAAAATTCCTCAAGAACGTAGACGAAAAAGTTAAAAAATTCGGTTACTGTTCTGTTGTTGTTTCCGAAGGTGTTGCATGGCCAGATGGCAAGTTCCTTGCTGAAACTGGTTTAAAAGATGCTTTTGGTCACAGTCAATTAGGTGGTGCTGCGCCTGTTGTTGCAGAGATGATTCAAAAAAACCTTGGTCATAAATATCACTGGGCAGTTGCTGATTACCTACAACGTGCTGCACGTCACATCGCATCTAAATCAGATGTAGAACAGGCCTATGCTACCGGTAAAGCTGCTGTTGAATACGCGATACAGGGCCACAACTCTGTTATGCCAGCAATCAAACGCATCAGCAACAGTCCATACAAATGGAAGATCGAGATGGCACCACTGAAAAAAGTAGCCAATGTTGAGAAGATGATGCCTAAGAGCTTTATCTCGAAAGACGGTTTTGGTATTACCAAAAAATGTCGTGAATATTTAGAGCCTTTGATCCGAGGCGAAGACTATCCCGCATACAATAAAAATGGTATGCCAAAATATGTTCAGCTGAAAAAAGTAATGGTCGCTAAAAAGTGCCCTGACTTCGATCTAAAATAAAACCCGGAAAGAAGATAGATCATGACACTCGAAAAAGCACATGAACTGATTGCCATGCACTCCAGTCTTGGTAGTGGCTACAACCGCAATGCCGCCAGAATGGTATTAGGCGAGGTCATGCGAGACTTCGGACAGGAAACAGTTGATGCGCTGATTCGAGAGTACGATCTTGAACAACAATGGGAAATAAAACCCGGCACTAAGTTTGAGAGTGCTTTTAAAAGTTAACACAATAAAAAACACTGACTTGTTCAGTGTTTTTTTTATTCAGGAGATAATTAAATGAAATTAATCTTATTAGGTGGCCCAGGCGCGGGTAAAGGCACGCAAGCTGGATACATCACAAAAAAATATAACATCCCTCAAATCTCAACGGGTGACATGTTGCGTGCAGCAGTAAAAGCCGGCACAGCAATGGGATTAGAAGCAAAAAAAGTAATGGATGCCGGTGGCCTGGTTACCGATGAAATAATTCTCGGTCTGGTAAAAGACCGTATTGCAGAAGATGATTGTGTAAACGGATTTTTGTTTGACGGCTTCCCGCGCACATTACCGCAAGCTGATGCCCTGAAAGAACAAGGTGTTGAAATCGATGCTGTGGTAGAAATCGACGTTGATGATGCAGAAATCGTCAAACGCATGTCAGGTCGGCGTGTTCACCTTGCCTCTGGTCGTACTTATCATATCGTCTTCAACCCACCTAAAGTGGCAGGTAAAGACGATGAGACCGGTGAAGATTTGATCCAGCGTGACGACGATCAGGAAGATACTGTTAAGAAAAGACTTGATGTATATCATGATCAAACCGAACCATTGATTGCATACTACACCGACTGGTCAAACTCGGGAGAGAATAATGCACCTAAATATCACCACATCGCCGGCATCGGTGGCGTGGAAGACATCAGAGATGCAATCTTTCATGCTTTGGAAAGCTAGTTATTTAATTTTGAGAAAGCCCTTATGATTAGGGCTTTTTGATAATAGAGCTTAAAACTTTCAACATAATACTTCTAACTATTGATAAGGGGACTTAATAAATGTCTACTGAACTTCTAATTGCCCTCGCCTGCTCCCTACTCGGAATCGGCTACGGCATTTTCACTATCTTCCACGTACTTTCAAAACCCATGGGTAATGAAGAAATGGTACGCATCCAGGGTGCTATTCAGGAAGGCGCTCAGGCCTATCTGAAACGCCAGTACACGGCTATCGGCATGGTCGGTATTGCTGTCTTTATCGTCATCATGTTTGCACTGAATGCAACCACTGCCATAGGTTTTGCTATTGGTGCAATATTCTCTGGCCTGGCTGGATTTATCGGCATGAACGTTTCCGTACGCTCAAACTCCCGTACTGCTGAAGCTGCACGTGAAGGTATCGCACCGGCACTGGATATCGCCTTTAAAGGCGGCGCTATTACCGGTATGCTGGTTGTAGGTCTTGCCCTGTTAGGTGTTGCTGGCTACTACGGTATCCTAGTAGCAATGGGTTTTGAAATGGAAGCAGCCCTACATTCTATGGTTGGCCTGGCGTTCGGTGGTTCACTAATTTCTATCTTTGCTCGTTTAGGTGGTGGTATTTTCACTAAAGGTGCTGATGTTGGTGCAGACATCGTAGGTAAAGTCGAAGCCGGTATTCCAGAAGATGACATACGTAACCCTGCGGTAATTGCTGATAACGTTGGCGACAATGTAGGTGACTGTGCGGGCATGGCAGCTGACCTTTTTGAAACCTATGCGGTAACACTGGTTGCTACTATGTTATTGGGCGGCCTTTTATTAAAAGATGCTGGCGAACTAGCCGTTACTTACCCATTAATGCTGGGTGGTATCTCGATCATCACTTCGATTATCGGTACATTCTTTGTAAAAACAACGGATGGCGGAAAAATCATGAATGCGCTTTATAAAGGCACGTTCATTTCAGCGATTCTTTCAGCGATTGCGTTCTATTTTGTCACCACTGAAATGATGTCAGACCTGGCCGGTTATGATGCAATGAACTTGTTTTATTCTGCACTTATTGGTCTTGCTTTAACCATGGCAATGATCGTTATTACTGAATATTACACAGCAACTGAATACGGCCCGGTTAAACGCATCGCCGCCGCATCATTAACCGGTGACGGTACTAACGTAATCGCCGGTCTTGGCATTTCGATGAAATCAACGGCTGCACCTGTACTGGTTATCTGCGCATCTATCTGGGGAGCTTACGAACTTGCTGGTTTATATGGTATCGCCATTGCTGCAACCTCCATGTTATCTATGACAGGTATTATTGTTGCACTAGATGCTTATGGTCCAATTACCGATAACGCGGGTGGTATCGCTGAAATGGCTGAACTACCTGAAGACGTTCGCGTTACAACGGATGCACTTGATGCTGTAGGTAATACGACAAAAGCGGTAACTAAAGGTTATGCGATTGGTTCTGCCGGTTTAGCAACCTTGGTATTGTTTGCTGATTACACCAATACACTCGAAGCCGCTGGTAAAGTCGCAAGCTTTGATCTATCAAACCATATGGTCATCATCGGCCTGTTTATTGGTGGTTTGATTCCTTACCTGTTTGGCGCAATGGCGATGGAAGCCGTAGGTCGTGCTGCTGGTGGTATCGTGAATGAAGTACGTCGCCAGTTTAAAGAGATGCCAGGCATTATGGATAAAACCCAAAAACCTGATTACTCCAAAGCAGTAGACATGCTAACCAAAGCGGCAATCAAAGAAATGATGATCCCTTCATTATTACCCATTGCTGCACCGATTATTGTCGGTCTTACACTCGGCGCTGAAGCATTAGGCGGTATGTTAATCGGTGCCATCGTTACAGGTATATTTGTTGCTATCTCAATGACTACCGGTGGCGGTGCATGGGATAACGCGAAGAAATACATCGAAGATGGTAATCACGGTGGTAAAGGTTCTGATGCACACAAAGCCGCTATTACTGGTGACACTGTAGGCGACCCGTACAAAGATACTGCAGGCCCTGCGATTAACCCGCTGATTAAAATTATCAACATCGTTGCATTGATGATGGTGCCTTTATTGTAAGAAATAGAAGCACTACTGAAGCAATAAAAAAGGCAACTTATTGTTGCCTTTTTTATTGATGTAAATCAATTACCGCCAAGTTGTTTTGCTGCATTCTGGTAGGTTATGTTTTGTTAATTTAATCACAGGTAACTCGATTTATGCTAAATATTGCCCTTCTTATTATTGCTGCAGTTACCCTGATAGTAATGTTTCATCCACGATTGACTAAAAGTGAATCCTGGCAAGCGACACTCACCCCCTTGTCATCCATCATCGGTAGCGGTTTTCTGGTGATCGCACCATTACTGGCAAGTGTTGTTGGTGATAGCTCACCCCTTGCAGTAGCGGGCATCGTTATACTGGCCTACGCCATCGGCTCTGTCATACGTTTCAACATACTGCATGCTGAGCCCTATCTGCATGACAAAAAGGGACATCCTGCAATTTACGAAGTCGAACTGTTTGCCAACATCACCCTTTCGTTAGCTTATGTAACAGCCGTCGCTTTTTACCTGTCTTTACTATCGACATTTTTACTACATTACGCTGGTTATGGTGATCAGCCTATAGTAGAAAAAAGCATTACCACCATAATCATTGTATTCATTGCCGTTACTGGTTATCGCAAAGGTCTTGGCGGGCTTGAAAAACTTGAGGCCTATTCCATGTCGCTGCAACTATCAATTGTAGTCGCCTTACTAGTCGGCCTGTCAGTTTACAATTTCGACTTTGTTCAATCAGAGCAATCATTAAATTTTGATTATCAGGACAGAGACTGGTTTACACAGGCCTGTATATTAGGAGGAATTTTACTTGTAGTGCAGGGTTTCGAAACATCAAGATTTCTGGGCTCAAGATATTCAGCAGAAATGCGTGTTAAAACCATGAAACGCGCACAGTTAATCTCAGGCGCACTTTATGTGATAGCCGTTATCGCATTACTGCCCATTGTCCAGCATATCAATCTACAGCATATACAGGTAGCAGAAATCGTCGAAGCTACAGGCCTTGCCGCAACCGCCCTGCCACTAATGCTGATTGTTGCAGCGATAATGAGCCAATTCAGTGCAGCTGTAGCAGATACTGTTGGTGCAGGTTGTCTGGTTACTGAAAACAGCGCGGGCAAACTAACAAATAACAGCTGTTACTTTGCGGTATCCCTGTGTGCCATTTTACTGGTGTGGACCGCAAACCTGCTAGAGATCATCTCCTTCGCTTCACGTGCTTTTGCACTGTATTATTTTTTGCAATGTGTCGTAGCGCTAGTCGTTAGTTATCACCATCATGATCATAAGTGGCGTCACCTGCATCGCGCGTACTTTTCATTCATTGGTACCATTCTTGCGCTAATTGTTATGTTCGCAGTACCCGCAGAATAGAAAAACCCTGCTAACAATAAAAGAATAAATTGACATTAATCAAGGCAATTAATGCCGGTATAACGTCAAATACTCATACAACATAAAGAGAGAGCTTCAAATGCCAATAACACACCACCCACTAATAGATGAGTTTCCTGAGTACAAAGATGCCATTCATAACCTTAAGATGAAAAATGCACATTTTTCCCGGCTGGCACATGAATACGAAGGGATTGACAAGTCTATCTTTCGTGCCGAACAGGGCATCGAAATTGTAAATGACGAATACCTGGAGAATATAAAAAAAGAGCGCTTGCATCTTAAGGATCTTATATACAGCATGTTACGAACATAAACTTTTACATTTATATCTATTGTTACAAGGAACAAATATGCCTCCATATCAAGTAAATGTTGATCAACTTAGATCACTTCGAGACGAGTTAACACACAGGATCGAAGCCATTGAATCTGATGTTCAACACAAAAAAGAGCCCGTAGAAAAAGACTTTGCTGAACAGGTTACGCAACGCGAAAACGATGAGGTATTACACGCCATTGATAGCGAAGCGCACCAGACCGTCATGTTAATTGACGCAGCACTTGCCCGTATCGAAGAAGGCAACTATGGAGTATGCACTGCATGTGGAATAGAAATACCTGAAAAAAGACTTTCAGCAGTGCCGTATGCTACTACCTGTGTAAACTGTGCCGAATAGAAAATATTCTTGTCAAGCAACAACAATAAAAAAGCCGTTATTTTACGGCTTTTTTTTATGCCTATTAACACCGCTTCATGGTTTTCTCGTTTGCTGATACAATCAACGGCAATCTAACTGTACCTGCACACACGAAAACAAACTATATAAAATCATGCATAACAAAGTGAACTCCAAACTTATCAAATTATTCCTTATCTTGTTGCTAGTGGTCAGCTCGAGCGCCCAGGCAGGATCCTATGACTCCCGTTTTAAAAAATGGGAGTTTTATCTGGCACCGCAGATAACAAACGCTAAAGATTTACAATTTGAAAATGGCGCTGAAGTTAATATAGAGAAAGATTCAAGTGTGGGATTTGGTATCGGCTACAACCTGAACTCACATATCGAACTTGCCTTAGAGTTTGTCTCAAACAATTCAAATTACACTAGTACGGTAGCTCCTGGTGAAGATCCCCCCGATCCAGCCCAGTTACCCGTCATCAGTACGGGTTCTCTATACACCAGTACGATTAATTTCGGCTTTACCTTTAACTTCCTGACCACACCGTTTACCCCCTATGTGACCGCTAATGCAGGTTCGACTTATATCGACTCGGGGGTTTATACCGGAAATGTAGGTTCGGGTTGCTGGTGGTACCCTTATTGGGGATACGTTTGTGGTCCGGTGGCACAGACCTACACCGCAACAGAATTTTCTTACGGGGCCGCTCTGGGGCTGCGTTACGATTTTAACCGCAAGTTATACATGAAAGGTGAGGCCCGAAAAAGTTACGTTGATATCGGAAATAGCAACACCCCGGATTTCGATACTTTTCGTTTTATCCTCGGTTTCATGTTCTAAAGACCCTACGAACCTTACCACTAATACTTGACTAATTTAGTAGGTTACTTATGATTGATAGTGGACTCAACAGGAGGACACATCATGCATATACGTACAACGCTCGACCCTATCTCGTTACACGATGTCCCAGACCCGGAAAACCACCCCTGCCTGTATGAAGGTGATGGCGACAATGGCCTGGAAATCTATTTCGAGAATGAAGAAAACAAAAAAATCTATATGGAAATGGAACTGGAGGATAAAAAAGTCCTTATCGGCAATGATACTGATGATTATATAGCCGAAGGCTGATCCTGAATAACCCTTAGAACTTTTAGATAGAGCCCTGCCACACAAAAAACGGGGCTCTATTTTTTATCTGCCCTTATTTTAATCCAGTAGAAACTAAAACAATTTTTATCAGTCCTATTTTCACTTGATGCCAATGGACAAACGATGAAATTACCACTGATACTGATACTAAGCCTGTTTACCACCCCACTCTATGCCGAAAAACAACAAGAAATAGCCCTATTCGCCGGTGGCTGTTTCTGGTGCATGGAACCTCCTTTCGATAAACTTGATGGTGTTATCTCAACCACATCCGGTTACACCTCAGGTCATAAAAATAATCCAACATACAGAGAAGTTTCCGCTGGTCATACAGGCCATACTGAAGCGATACAGATTGTTTTTGATCCAGAAATAATTTCTTATACTAAATTGCTGGATGTATTCTGGAAGAATATCGACCCGGTGGCCGTCGACAGGCAGTTTTGTGATGCTGGAACGCAATACCGCTCAGGAATCTATTATCGTGATACGACACAGGAGATAGCGGCTAAACATTCATTAGAGCAGCTAGAAAAAACCAAACCATTTGAAGAAGATATTGCCACTGAAATTATCGCAGCCAGTACATTCTATCCTGCTGAAGAATATCATCAGGACTACTACATAAAAAATCCGTTACGTTATAAATATTATCGCTACAGCTGTGGGCGGGATCAACGACTGTCAGAGCTGTGGGGTGTGAAGTAAATAAAAACCATCCATGGCAAACAGGAGTCCATTCAGTCAGCTATGACGCGGTTTAGAAAACAAACTGTGTTTGCAGGAACACTTCGTCTTCATCATTATTTTCGACACCGTTTAGACTCTCGCCTTTTCTGTAGGTAAGCTGAACTTTTGTGTCATGTTTATTGATAAACCAGTTTGCACCGACAGATGTACGGTTCCATGCTGTGGCATAACCATCAGCATCCTGCGTCTGATAAGCGGCAACGATTTCGATGGTGTTGTTAATCATGTAACCACCTTCGATAGCGGCATTGGTTAATGTTGTTGTGCCATTTTTATAGAGACCACCATTAAATCCTGTTTCAACCGTGTCAGCATCAAACGAGTTGTACTGTGCGTCAACAGAAAAACCTGCTGCACGAAAAGCACCACTGATCTCAAGACCGGTTACCGCATCGACATCTGCTTTGCTGGTAGCACCTGGAGTATGCGTATTATTATCGCCATCATTACTCCAGTTATAGGCAGCTACACCGATAGTCGCTTTCGTTTTGCCAGAGAAATCACCCTGCGAAAATTTTAATTTTCCGAACGGATGAAAATCGACGCGACCACCGACCATGAAACCTTCATTGAAATCATCATTTGCATTTATCGGCGTATCAAAATCCAGTTTTTTTGCATCGGGATCTATCGCAGCAATAGTACCTGAAGCACCCCAGGTAATTTTTTTACTTTCGCTATTGCCGGTAAAGTGAATACCTACATTACGGTCCGGCGTACCATAGTTATGATCACCGACGAATGTACGTTCGACTAATTGCTGATATTTAGAGGAGGTAAGAAACTCACGTGAAAATGGAAAGTTGGCATTACCAATCGTCAGTTTTGTATTCTCCATGCCTTTGTATTGAAAGTAGGCATCTTTAACGGCTATTTCGTTCTCATTTTCAGCCTTACCCATATCCCACTGGATCTTTGCTTTCCAGTCTTTGTGGGTACTGCCTTCGATAAAAGGTCTCAATCGTCTGAAGAAAATCTCATCTGTCGTGTCACCACCATCGGGTTGAACCTGGTGGTACTGAAGCTGGAGACGACCACCAACTTTTAAGTATTTATCGCCATCTTTATAAGTGATGCCACCTGCGTTAACAGATAAAGGTGTAACCAATGCTGATAAGACAGCAAGTTTAATGATTTTGTGTTTGACAGTATTGTCTGTAGTTAATTGCATTTATAAACTCCCGTTTGAAAAATTAACGAGCGGAAGCTTAGGTTTGATTTATGAACAGCTTGCTACAGCATTACGACAATATTGTTACACTCCACTAAAAAACATCATTACTTTAATTTATTGTGAAAATATTGGATCTGCCTCATTAAATGACGCCTCAGCTGAAATTTACATTCATGTCTTCATAAAATTGTCACATTCTGTAATAACTTTGTAACATTACAGCGATAAACTATGCACATGAAAAATCAGTCATTACAAATGCGATATAACCAACGCGCACTAAAAGACCGCCTTGCACGGTATTTTGTGGCTTCAGGCGGCATCAGCGTTATCGTTGCTATCTTATTGATTTTCTTTTATTTACTTTATGTTGTCATACCGATGTTTGGTTCGGCAGAAATAAAGGAAAGCGTCACGTATACTGCCCCCGGTGAAGGCAAAACCTTGCATCTTGGCTTAGAAGAACAAGGTACGATTGCGGTCAGGTTTACAGAGAACGGTCACGTTATCTTCTTTAATACAGATTCAGGCAATATTGTCCATGATGAAAATCTGAATCTTCCTGCCAGCATAAGCAGCGTGGCATCAAATCTCGACCTTGTTGTATTAGGTCTTGATAATGGCACAGCCCTGGCAGTTCGTTACAAATTTGATCTGAGTTATCCTGACGATATCCGCACACTTACTCCCAGACTCGAATACCCATTAGGTGAAGAGCTCTTATTACTTGATGAATCAGGTAAGGCTCTAACTCATATCGTTATCCAGCTCAGTGCAGATATTGCCGGCATGGCCGCCAGCACAAACGATAATCGTCTAGTATTTGCCCGTTATGTGCGAGAAGAATCATTCATCAGTGGCGACATTAATACTGAACTCGAATCAAGATCCGAACGGCCCTTTGATGGTGAAATTTATTCACTTTCACTGACACCAGAACTGGATCATCTATACGCCGCTGATGACAACAGCACACTGGCCGATTATTCACTGGATGAAGAGGGATTTGATGGCAACAAAACAGAGTACCGATTTGAACACGCAATCACCTATCTGAAACTTCTGCTTGGCGGCTCTTCTCTGATGGTCGGACTGGATAATGGTGAAGTGCAGCAATGGATGTCCGTACGAAAAGAAGGCGGTCGAGAACTGGTCTTCATCCGTAATTTCCATGCGAACCAACAGGCAGTAACCAGCATCGCAACCGAACAACAGCGAAAAGGTTTTGCGGTTGCCGATAGGCAGGGTGACATAACACTTTACTATTCGACATCACAAAGAACGCTGGCGAAAATCAATACCGCAGATACCGCCATCGAAAAAATGGCGTGGTCTGCCCGTGCGCAACATCTGTTAGTCTCTGACGATAAAAATCAGATACACATATACAAAGTACATAATGAATATCCGGAAGTTTCCTGGGACGTGCTGTGGGGGAAAATCTGGTACGAAGGTTATGACGAAGCCGATTACATCTGGCAGTCATCTGCATCAACCAATGATTTTGAGCCAAAGTTTAGTTTGATGCCTTTATCTTTTGGCACCATAAAGGCAGCTTTTTATGCGATGATTTTCGCCGTACCCATCGCGATTTTTGGCGCCATATTTACCGCCCAGTTTATGGCGCCACGCATGCGTCAGACGGTAAAACCAGCGATTGAAATAATGGAAGCGTTACCTACCGTAATCCTCGGTTTTCTTGCCGGTCTGTGGCTGGCACCCTATGTTGAAACACATCTGGCAGGTATCTTTACCCTGCTGATAATCTTACCTGTGGGTTTCATCTTCTGTGCATGGCTCTGGCGTTTCGTACCCAACAAGTCTGCACTCGAAGGCTGGGAAGCGATGATATTGATTCCCGTCGTGCTGTTTTTGATCTGGGTATCGATGAGCTTAAGTTCACCGATTGAGACTGTCTTTTTTGATGGTGACCTACGCAACCACCTGAGCAACGAATGGGGTTTGAACTATGATCAGCGCAACGCGCTGGTCGTCGGCTTGATCATGGGCTTTGCCGTTATCCCTACCATATTCTCGATAGCAGAAGACGCCCTGTTCAGTGTGCCGCAACATCTGGTGCGAGGTTCTTTAGCACTGGGAGCAACACGTTGGCAGACGATGTCCAATGTCGTGTTACCCGCTGCTAGTCCTGGTATATTTTCTGCAGTGATGATGGGCTTTGGTCGCGCCGTCGGTGAAACTATGATCGTATTAATGGCAACAGGCAATACACCATTAATGGACATGAGTATCTTCCAGGGCATGCGAACGCTGGCAGCAAACCTTGCTGTAGAAGTTCCTGAAGCAGAAGTCTTTAGTACTCATTACCGTGTTCTGTTCCTGGCGGCATTAATCCTGTTCCTGTTCACCTTTGTATTTAATACACTAGCAGAAATAATCCGTCATCGCTTACGACAAAGGTATAGTGGCTTATGATTCGTCAATGGTTTAAAAGTGGTACACCGTGGATCTGGATGAATGCCGGTGCAGTTTCTATCGCATTGGTCGCCGTCATCGGATTATTACTGTTGATATTATTTCGCGGCATGAGCCACTTCTGGCCTGCGCATGTAGAAACTTTTCATTATCAGAATAATGAAAATGCCATCACTATCATAGCCGAAATTATCGAGTCAGAATCCGTACCGGTCGAATCGCTACACAACATTGAAAACGCACAAAGCGGTGACGTTGGCGATGAACATGGCAATGTAACACGTTACCTGGTTAAGACCGGCAACCGGGATATCTTAGGCAGTGATTTTAGATGGTTATACGATATTGACCTGGTGAAAAAAGATCAGCCGGAAAACCTGATGGCACTCGAACGGATCGAATGGGGAAATTTTTACGGTTACCTGAATGCCGTTTATGAGAAAGACAAGGATGGAAATGACCAGTTAGTTGCCAATAAAGAAAATGCATGGCCAGAATTCATTAAACGCTTACATAGGACCATCGATATACGCGAACAGATATTGCACCTGGAGCAAAGCGATATCGGTGCAATTAATTATAAACTGGAACGCATACGCTTAAAAGAAAGGCGCCTGCAACTTGATGACGAGTTAACAGAATCTGAAATTTCAAACATAGAGACCCAACGTGTTAAATTAAAACAGGAATATGATGTCCTGTTAAATGAAACACAGAAACTCTATCAAAAGATTAATCGTGACTCGATTCGGGCAACAGTAATGGATGGCAGTGAAGTCACCGTGCCATTAGAAAAGATCGTTAAAGCCTGGCAGCCAAACAAAATGACTGTGTTTAACAAGATCGGTTTTTATATGCATGCACTGTGGTCTTTCATTACCGATGATCCACGTGAAGCCAATACCGAGGGTGGTATTTTTCCTGCTATTTTCGGCACCGTCATGATGGTAATGTTAATGGCAGTACTGGTCACCCCCTTCGGTGTCATTGCCGCTGTGTATTTACGTGAATACGCTAGACAGGGCGTATTAATCCGCATTATCCGCATCGCTGTTAACAATCTCGCTGGTGTGCCATCCATTGTCTACGGCGTTTTCGGGTTAGGATTTTTTGTTTATTTCCTCGGTGGCAATATTGATGCATTATTTTTCCCCGAAGCACTGCCCTCTCCTACGTTTGGCACACCGGGATTAATGTGGTCATCGCTTACGCTGGCCTTACTGACGTTACCCGTAGTCATCGTCGCCACTGAAGAGGGTTTATCACGCATACCTAAAAATCTGCGAGAAGGCAGTCTTGGACTTGGTGCGACCAAGGCTGAAACACTATGGCGCGTAGTACTACCGATGGCGAGTCCAGCGATCATGACTGGATTAATTTTAGCCGTAGCCAGAGCTGCCGGTGAAGTTGCACCGTTAATGCTGGTCGGCGTAGTAAAACTTGCTCCCAGCTTGCCACTGGACGGTAACTTCCCATTCTTGCATCTTGATCGAAAATTCATGCACCTTGGTTTTCATATTTATGATGTCGGTTTCCAAAGCCCGAATGTTGAAGCAGCCAGGCCGCTTGTTTATGCGACTTCATTTCTACTTGTTGTGGTCATCGTATCGCTCAACTTAACCGCAATTAATTTAAGAAACAGGCTGCGTGAAAAATATCGCGCGCTTGATGGCTAATATCGCCAAATATCCTGGACATTATTATGACTGAATCTGTAGCGACAAAAATCGATCCATCATTATTCGCTCCATCATCTAACTCAGATGATACCGAGCCCTGCATGGATGTAAAAAATCTTAATTTATTTTATGGTGAAGCTCAGGCGCTAACTGACATCAGTTTTCAGATGAAAAAAAATCGTGTGACTGCGTTTATCGGACCTAGTGGCTGCGGAAAATCCACTTTACTTCGCTGTTTTAATCGTATGAACGACCTGGTTGACAGTGTGCGCGTCGAAGGTGAGATAATCCTTGATGGTAAAAATATCTACGCACCTGATGTGGATGTGACCTCACTGCGACAACGTGTTGGCATGGTATTTCAAAAGCCGAATCCTTTTCCCATGAGCATTTTTGAAAATGTTGCTTACGGTTTGCGCTTACAGGGAATGAAAAAACGCAGACTACTCGAAGAAAAAGTTGAATGGGCACTTAAGGGCGCAGCATTATGGGATGAAGTTAAAGACCGCCTCAATGAAAGCGCATTGGGCCTGTCTGGTGGTCAACAGCAACGTCTGGTTATCGCGCGTGCGACTGCCATTGAACCTGAGATCTTACTGCTGGATGAACCTGCTTCTGCACTTGACCCAATATCGACATTAAAAATTGAAGAACTAATATACGAATTGAAATCGCAGTACACTATTCTTATCGTTACTCACAACATGCAGCAGGCCGCACGCGTTTCTGACGAAACAGCCTTTATGTATATGGGCGAAATGATAGAGTTTGGTGAAACTAATAAAATATTTACCAACCCTGCGAAAAAACAAACAGAAGATTATATTACTGGCCGTTACGGCTAAGAATATCTGAATAAAGCAACGAGGTTTAATTATGGACTCAAACAATACAAGCCAACACATATCTCAAAAATTTGATGAAGAAATGGAAAATCTTCGTAATCAGGTTTTAAAAATGGGCGGTTTGGTAGAACAGCAAATTAGCGGTGCTATCCAAGCATTACTAGAAACAAATGCACCAAATGCTGAAAAGATTATTCTTAATGACCACAAAGTCAACTCACTTGAAGTCGCCATCGACGAAGCATGCGCTCAGATACTGGCAAGACGACAACCCGCTGCATCTGATTTAAGAATGGTGGTTGCAGTGATTAAAACCATAACTGATCTGGAACGTATAGGCGATGAAGCAGAAAAAATTGCCAAGATGGCATTAAATCTTGCAGAGGATGATGCTGGTTTCAATAGCCGTTATGCAGGTATCCGGCATCTTGGTGATCAGGTAAAACGCATGGTCCATGATGTACTGGATGCCTATGCGCGACTAGATGTTGACGCCGCACTCAAAGTAGTGCGTGATGATGATGAAACAGATAAGGAATATCAAAGTCTGATACGCTTGTTGATCACTTACATGATGGAAGACCCAAGAAGAATTTCTGAAGTACTTGATGTCATCTGGGCTGCACGCGCGTTAGAACGCATCGGCGACCACGCAAAAAATATTGGTGAGTATGTGATCTACCTGGTCAAAGGTAAAGATATTCGCCATCTCGATATTGATAAAGTTGAAAAAGATATACTGTCGTGATGGGTATCTATTATGAAGCAGGCTAACATTCTAGTTGTTGAAGATGATCCTGGTATTCAGGACATGCTTAAATATTCTTTATCTGCGGAAGGGTATACTTTGCACCAGGCATTTTCAGTTAAAGAAGGCTGGGAAGTAATTGAAAACAAAGCGATAGATCTGGTGTTACTGGACTGGATGTTACCTGATAACAGCGGTATCGATCTATTACATCGTATACGTAAATATCATTCTGCATTACCCGTCATTATGGTAACAGCCAAGTCTGAAGAAGATGATCGAATATTAGGACTAGATGTCGGTGCGGATGACTATGTAACAAAACCATTTTCAGTTCGCGAGTTAAGCGCAAGGATACAAGCTATCCTGCGACGCTCGATGCCTGATGAACAACCTCTACAAATCGGTGACCTCTATCTGGACCCGGTCAGCCATCGCGTAAAAGTTAATGAAGCGGCTTTAGAGCTATCACCCACTGAGTTTCGCTTACTGCATTATTTTATGTCTCATACTGACAGAGTCTTTACACGTACTCAACTGTTGGATCAGGTATGGGGTTCTCAAGTTTATGTAGAGGAACGGACCGTCGATGTCCATATACGCCGGCTAAGAAAACAACTGGTACCCTATGGGCTAGATTCACTATTACAAACTGTGCACGGTAGTGGCTACCGGTTTTCCAGGCTGGCATGACACCCCAACTACAACGCGAACTTGCAGTGTTAACAGCATGGATGTTTTTCATGTTGATGTTAGGATCAATGTTCGGTTCCATCGCAGGGTTTCTTTTTACTGGCCTGCTCGTCTATGTCATATGGAACCTGTACAACCTTAACAAATTGAGCAAGTGGTTAGCCAAACCGTCAAAACAATCACCTGAAGCGATCGGTGTATGGGATGACGTATACTATCAGTTATATAATCTATATAAACGCCAACGAAAATCTCGACGCAAATTAGCATCGATACTCGGCCGATTTCAAAAATCCACACAGGCATTACCCTATGCCACCATTATTTTAAATGATCTAAATGAAATCGAGTGGTTTAATCCTGCCGCTAGCCAGATGTTTAGCTTACATACAAACATTGATATTGGTCAGCGTATTGACAACTTGATCCGCCAACCAAAGTTTGTAAACTATCTGCTTAAAAATAATTTCTCAGAGCCTCTACAACTTCTGCTCAATCAGAAAAAAATAATATTAAGCATTACACCCTATGGTAGCGGCCAATATTTAATAAGTGCGCGTGACATAACATCACGGAGCCAACTAGATGATATGCGGCGTGACTTTATTTCTAACGCATCTCACGAACTACGGACCCCACTTACCGTTATGTCCGGTTATATAGAGTTTCTACAGCACCGATGTGACGAAATAACAAAAGTACCTCTAGATAAAGTTCAACAACAGATCGAACGCATGAACAATATCATTGCAGAATTGATCGAGCTGGCAAAGTTGGAATCCGCTACTGCAGTAGATTATTCGGTTGAAGTAAATACCAGGGTCTTATTAAATGAAGTTTATAATGAAGCGCTCTCACTTGATAAAAACCAGCACAGTATTGAATTAGTTATTGAAGAAGCCCCGGATACCAATCCTGCTTTTAATTTACATGGTAGCTATGAAGAACTAAGAATAGCCTTTTCAAACCTGCTTACAAATGCAATACGTTATACACCTGAGGGTGGTGATATAAAATTATTTTCCAATGTGTCAGACCATGGCATTTCTATTGGCGTACAGGACAGTGGCATAGGCATTAACTACGAACATATCCCAAGATTAACAGAACGTTTTTATCGTGTTGATGAGGGACGCTCTAGAGAACAAGGCGGCACAGGACTAGGGCTGGCCATTGTTAAACATGTACTGGATCGCCACAACGCCAACTTACACATACAGAGTTCTGCGGGTAAAGGCAGTACTTTCCGTTGTGATTTTCCTCTTTCATACTTAGAACATTAAGTAACTTATATCCATACGCGGCAATATATTTTAATTACTGCCACCTGTAACAATATTGTAATAACTCTGTCATTTTACTTTCACAATTTACACACATAATGTTCATACTTAATTAACCTGGAGTTTAAAAGCAATGAAACTTAACCCAATCACCTCCGTTGTAAAAACAACATTAACCGGTACCATCCTCAGCATTGGCTTACTAGCAGCGACGAGTGTTTCGGCAGTATCCGTTGACAAAGGTATTCCTGAATATAAATCCGTTAGCGGTATTTCTGGCAATCTATCTAGTGTCGGCTCAGACACACTGGCTAACTTGATGACATTATGGGCAGAAACTTTTAAACGCTCTTACCCTAATGTAAATATTCAAATCCAGGCAGCAGGTTCATCAACAGCCCCACCTGCATTAACTGAAGCAACATCAAACTTTGGCCCAATGAGCCGCAAGATGAAATCAAAAGAAATTGCTGCTTTTGAAGATCGCTACGGTTATAAACCAACGGCTATCCCTGTCGCAATCGATGCGCTGGCAGTTTATGTCAATAAAGATAATCCGATAAAAGGCATGGCAATTCCTGATGTTGACGCTGTATTTTCATCAACCAGAAAATGTGGTGCGAACAATGATATCTCTAAATGGGGTGATTTAGGCTTGAGTGGCAACTGGAAGAACCGTGACATCCAGATCTATGGCCGTAACTCCGTATCAGGTACTTATGGTTACTTTAAAAAGAAAGCACTGTGTAAAGGTGACTATAAAAACAATGTAAATGAACAACCTGGTTCAGCTTCAGTTGTGCAATCAGTTTCAAGTTCGGTTAATGGTATCGGTTATTCTGGCATCGGTTATAAAACATCGGGCGTACGTGCTGTACCATTAACTAAAAAAGTAGGTGGTGATTATATCGAAGCTACTCCAGATAATGCAGTATCAGGAAAGTACCCGCTCTCTCGCTTTCTTTATGTCTATGTAAACAAACATCCTAATAAAGAACTGGCGCCATTAGATAAAGAATTCATCAAACTGATTCTTTCTCAACAAGGCCAGGAAGTTGTTATCAAAGATGGTTACATTCCTCTGCCAGAAAATGTAGTTGAAAAGTATCTAAATCAACTTTAACTTAACTACACATGCAATAAAAAAGCCGGGTTAACCCGGCTTTTTTATTGCACTGTATAACTATTAATCGTTCTTAATCAATAGCCTATAGACACTTTATTGCGCTGGTGCAGCAGGAGCTGGTGCAGCTGGGGCAGGACCAGGACCATAACCTGGGCCAGGGCCGTATCCAGGACCAGGGCCATAACCATAACCTGGGCCAGGTCCATAATTTGGACGATTATAATAACCATTGTTATTACTCCAGCCATTGTTATTATTCCAGTTATTATTATTATCCCAGTTGTTATTACCATTGTATGAGTTATAACCATTACCGCGTGCATTACCGCGGCCTTTTCCACTCATACCAAAGTTCATGCTACCATCGAAATCACCAGAACCATCACCAGAACCATCACCATAGCCTGAACCATCATTTCGCCAGTTATTGCTATTATTGTTGTTCCAGTTACTGTTGTTGTTATCATTCCACCAGGCATTAGCAGAGGTTGATACAACTAAAATTGCTGCAGCAGCAGCTGAAAGTAAAACTTTCTTATGTAAAATTTTCATACGCTATCCTCCATAGGATTTTTGGGAACATTTCACGCAGGCACCACACCTAATCGATGACTGCACTAAATATATAAAAAATTTAATTCTCAGGCGAAATGTTACGATTATCTGAAAATAACATGTTGATATAAATCAATAAATCCATACCAACCCTCCAAATATAATCCATAAGTATGACCTTAATCAAGTTATTCTCACTACCCATTCTAGCTAACTACGAAAACGGCCCAGTTTGAGGTAGAATACGCGCGCATTTTAAGTGCTTGATGATTCTTACCAATAAAAATCACGAATCTATACACCACTTAAAAATATCGAATTTTTTAAATATTGAGCTGGCCCACCAACGTGGCAAACCAGCATGATAATCACTTGGAGAAAATACATGATTAAACCTCATGGTTCAGACGAACTAAATCCATTGTTCGTATACGATTCTGCTAAAAACGATGCATTACAAAAGGAAGCTGAAACACTGCCTTCTATCGTTGTTAGTTCAGCCACAGCTGCTAATGCAGTAATGATGGGCGCAGGCTACTTCAACCCATTAACAGGTTACATGACTAAAGCTGACGCTTTATCTGTTGCCACAGACATGAAAACCACATCTGGTTTGTTCTGGCCAACACCTGTATTAAACTTGGTTGAAGACGCTGGCAACATTAAAGCAGGCGATCGCATTGCGCTTAAAGATCCTAACGTTGAAGGCAACCCTGTCGTTGCGATAATGGATGTTGAAGCTGTCGAAGAATTCTCTGATGCTGACATGGCATTAATAACTGAAAAAGTTTACGCACCTGCTGCTGGTGAAGACCACCCGGGTGTTGACGCGTTTAACTCACAAGGTAAAGTTTGTCTTTCAGGTCCTATCCAGGTATTAAACTTTTCTTACTTCTTAACTGAATTCCCTGACACTTTCCGTACTGCTATTGAGATTCGTAACGAGATCGCTGAACGTGGCTGGAAAAAGATTGTTGCTTTCCAAACGCGTAACCCAATGCATTTAGCACACGAAGAATTGTGTCACATGGCAATGGATCGTTTAGGTTGTGATGGCCTGGTTATTCACATGTTGTTAGGTAAATTAAAACCGGGCGATATCCCTGCACCCGTTCGTGATGCTGCTATTCGTAAAATGGTTGAGCTGTACTTTCCAGAAAACAGTGCAATGGTTACTGGTTACGGTTTCGACATGCTTTATGCAGGGCCTCGTGAAGCTGTACTTCATGCTTTGTTCCGTCAAAACATGGGCGCAACACATTTCATCATTGGTCGTGACCATGCGGGTGTTGGTGATCACTACGGCGCTTTCGATGCACAAACAATCTTTAAAGACCAGGTTCCAGCTGGCTCTTTAGACATCGAAATATTTGAAGCTGACCACACTGCTTACTCTAAGAAATTAGATAAAGTGGTAATGATGTGTGAAGCACCTGATCATGAAAAAGACGACTTCGTTCTTTTATCGGGCACTAAAGTTCGTGAGATGTTAGGTCAAGGCATGGCGCCACCTAAAGAGTTCTCACGTCCTGAAGTAGCTAAGATTCTGATTGAGTATTATCAGGCATTAGACGCTAAATAATTTTATTTAGTTGTTCATGAAAAAGGCGCTCTTTTAGGAGCGCCTTTTTTTATGTACAGGATGTACGGTATGTCGCGGTGCCATGGATGGCAAGGAGCGACGTATGCCCAGGGACTGGACGGTATTTCGCAAAGTACCATGATGGCGGTGCGATTATTCCTTTAAAAACCTTTCACCGCAGAGGCGCGGAGACGCAGAGTTTTTTAGTTTTTCGCTCCTGCGGCGCGACAAACATAGGATTTTTTCTCTGCGCCTCCGCGCCTCTGCGGTAAAATTTTTTTGTAGTTTTTCAATCAATCCAATAATCAACTTCCTGTAACTTCAAAAACTCTTCTGCCTTGCCACCCTGCAACATAGCAAGTGTCGACATCATGCCGGCTTCTATACAGGTGGGCGCAGCAACACTCACAGTATGCGGCGCATCGATGACAGACCATCCTGTTAACGGATTTAAGATATGACTATAACGAATACCGTCTTTTAATAGGTAACGATGCGCATCGCCGCTAGTAGCAATAGCGCCACGGTATAATTGAAACAAGCCATAGGCTTTGTCCGAACCAGTGATCAGACGTCCTACTGACCAGAACATTTTATTTTTTCGCGCTGTGGTAACCGCCAGGTCACCACCAAAATTTACCAGCACACTTTCTTTCGTTTTTTGTTTCGCGATCTGTACACAACGATCAACGGCATACTCTTTTCCTATGCCGCCTAGATCAATTTCCATGCCTTCGGGTAATGTAACACTGTCACCTTCTCTACTAACTTTTTGCCAGCCAACTTTCTTTACTATTTTTTTTACGTCTTTTTTATCTGGCAGGTTAGCACTGCCATCGAATGTCCATACCTGACGCAAAACACCTGAAGTAACATCAAACGAACCTTCACTTATTTCAAATAACTCATTGGCAAAATTCAGCAGACGTGTAACTTCCTCATCAATAACAACAGCCTCGCCACTGGAATTATTTATCTGAAAAATAATATTATTTTTTTTGTAACGACTAAATTTATCTTCGATACGCCAGGCTTCATCCGCCACTGCGGTAAGAATATTTTGTGCAAGTGATTTATCATCGACTTCCATAAGAACATCACAGGGACTGGCCATAGCCATGAAGGATCCTTTCCAAAAATCGTTTTCTTTTTTTAACTCTACTACTCTCATAACAAAACCATAAAAGCATTATGCCGCGAAAAACGCAAAGGGTGCGAAGATTTTTAAAATTTAACGCTTTTCTTTGCGCATTTCGCGTCCTTTGCGGCTAAACGTTTTTTATTTTGACAGTGGAACAAACGCCACTTCGTCGCCATGCTCGATAAGTGTATACGGCTCTGAAAACTGTTTATTAACGGTTACCTGTAAACGATTAGCTGCAAATGACTCTTTCCAACGTTCACCGCGTTTACGCATCCAGTTAAGTAAAGTTTCGACATTGGTCACAGATTCTGGGATCACTACTTCTTCTTCATTCTTGCCTGAAATCTTTGCCAGCTCAATAAAATAAAGCAGCTTAATAGTAACCTTACCCGTTGCATCGGTAACGCGGGCATCTCCCCGGCTTAGGCCATGCTGTTCAAGGCGGCTTAGATAACCCTGCCAGTTGCTTTCATAGTTTTTACCTAATTCATACAAGGTACCCCAGGAATAAATACCCGTATCATGGCCATCATCAAATGCAATCTTCAACGCATAGGTTCCCTGAGGATCCAGCATCGAAATATTCACCCTCTGTTTACCGTGCACGGGTTTCGTCATCACTTTAACTTCTGCTGCGGTAGAGAACACCCGTAGATACTCACAGGGATAGTTAAATCGAAAACCATCTGAGAAAGCGATTTCCAGCAGACGTGACTTTTGATGAAGATTAATTTCAGTCGGGCTAATGTGGCTATTTTCTGTGTCTGACATACTAAAAACTACTTGTACTCTATCTGAGTGACTATTTGAGGTAATAAAAACAGTGCATATTCTACCTTCATTTCGACTGTAACAAGGTTAATTCGCGTAAGGATAATGATTCTCAGTTAAAAAATTTATCTCTGACTCATAAGCCATTGATTCATAACCATATAAACAGGCACGACTAGCCATAAGTAAAACTTATCATAACCACAGTATTATTGTTTGGTGTTTCAACTCTTAAGGTCTATCCTGCACTCCTGAGAAAGCGACTTGCTTAGTTGTTTTAATTGCTTTTATAGGTGTTTTTGGCATAAAATACGTGCCCCACTTTAGCGCCTTGGGCTCAAGATTATGATATATCGAAATGGCTTATCAAAAATCTAGGGAGCTTACAAAGCTTTAGGACAGCGACTGTTAAATGTTGCTTGAAACAAATTTTGATTCTAACAGGCTGTTATTAGCCAAAATGATGATGAAAGGTAGAAGTTGAGAGAGACAACACTGTCTTTATTAATAAACTATCGCAATTGCAATTGCATAAACTTTAAAAACTCTAGGAGTTAATAATAATGCCTACTTTTGTACGTACTGAAAAGTGTGATGGATGTAAAGGTCAAGACCGTACAGCTTGCATGTACATCTGCCCACACGATTTAATGAAATTAGACAAAGACGGTTCTGAAACAGGACACGCCATGAAGTCTTATAACCAGGAGCCAGAGCAATGTTGGGAATGTTATTCCTGCGTTAAAATCTGTCCTCAAAATGCTATCGAATGTCGTCACTACGCTGACGTTGTACCTTTGGGCGGTTCTGTACAGCCTCTACGTGGTACTGATTCAATTATGTGGACTATCAAGTTCCGTAACGGCAACATGAAGCGTTTCAAATTCCCAATTCGTACCACTGCTGAAGGATCTATCGACCCTTACGCTGGTAAGCCTGAAGCTGATATGGCTAAAATTGAAGAAGTTGGTTTCTTCAACCATAACGAGCAAAACGGTTACCGTGCTGGCGATCCAAGCGAATTGATCTGTAAATAATAATTAAGCTTAATTTTAAAAGCATAATTTTTACAGTCAAATAAATAATTTTAGAATATAGAGGATATAAAGATGGCCGAATTTGGTAATCCAGATGTTGTCGAAGAAGAAGTAGACATTCTTCTTATCGGTGGCGGTATGGCTTGTTGTGGTACAGCGTTCGAAATCCCACGTTGGATCGAAGCATCAGGCAAAGACATTTCTGTTACATTAGTTGATAAAGCTGCAATGGACCGTTCAGGTGCTGTTGCTCAGGGTTTGTCTGCTATTAACACTTACATTGGTCCTGAACAGGATCCAGCTGACTACGCTCGTATGGTTTCTAATGACCTTATGGGTATTACTCGTGATGACCTTGCGTACGACTTAGGTCGCCACGTAGATGAGTCTGTTCACCTGTTTGAAGAATGGGGTCTACCTATTTGGAAAACTGACGAGAACGGCGAGCGTTTTGACGGTTCTAAAGGTATGACATCATTGAAAGATGGTGGCAAACCTGTACGTTCTGGTAAATGGCAGATCATGATCAATGGTGAGTCTTACAAATGGATTGTTGCTGAAGCTGCTAAGAAAGCTTTAGGTATCGACAATATCCAGGAACGTATCTTCATCGTTAAACTGATTAACGACAAAAACGACCCTAGCAAAATTGCTGGTGCCGTTGGTTTCTCTACTCGTGACAACAAGATCGTCGTATACAAAGCTAAAGCAATACTTCTTGCTGCTGGTGGTTGTGTAAACATCTTCCGTCCACGTTCTGTTGGTGAAGGTACTGGTCGTGCATGGTACCCAGTGTGGAACGCAGGTTCTACATACTCAATGGCTGCTGAAGCAGGCGCTGAGTTAACATTGATGGAAAATCGTTTCGTACCGACTCGTTTCAAAGACGGTTACGGTCCTGTTGGCGCATGGTTCTTGTTGTTTAAAGCACAAGCAACTAACGCTTACGGCGAAGCTTACATGCAGAAAAACAAAGAAATGCTGGATGACTACCCTCCATATGGTCATGCTGCTGTTCCTGCTTCTTGTCTGCGTAACCACTTAATGCTTAAAGAGATGAAAGACGGTAACGGTCCTATCTGGATGGATACTGTAACTGCTCTTGGCAACCTACGTGAAACATTGTCTCCACGTGAAGTTAAGCATTTAGAAGCTGAAGCATGGGAAGATTTCCTTGACATGTGTGTTGGCCAATGTGGTATCTGGGTTGGTGAGAACATTGAGCCAGAGAAGAAAAACTCTGAGTTAATGCCTACCGAACCATACCTGTTAGGTTCTCACTCTGGTTGTTGTGGTATCTGGACTTCTGGTCCTGATGATGTAGGCGCACCGACTACTGAAACAGAGCCTGGCGTTCCTGAGCACCTACCTTCTGGTTGGAACTGGGGCTACCGCGGCATGACTACTGTAAACGGTCTGTTTACAGCTGGTGATGGTGTTGGTGCTTCTGGCCACAAATTCTCTTCAGGCTCTCATGCTGAAGGTCGTATGTGTGCGAAGTCTATGGTTAAGTACGTTTTAGACAATGCTGATTACAAACCAGAGCTAGATACTTCTGTAGAAGACCTGGTTGCTGAAATCTATCAGCCTGTTAGAACGTTCCTTGAGTTTAAAGACTACTCAACAGCTATCGACGTTAATCCTAACTACATCACTCCAAAAATGTTGCAGTTCCGTCTGCAAAAAATTATGGACGAGTATGTAGCTGGTGTTGCAACTTATTACAACACTAACGCCGAGATGATGAAAGTTGCTGGCGAAAAGATCGATTCGTTGAAAGAAGATGCTATGAAAATGCGTGCTAAAGACCTTCACGAATTACTTCGTGCTTGGGAAAACTATCACCGCATAATCACAGCTGAAGCTCATCTGAAACACATTGAGTTCCGTCAGGAATCACGTTACCCAGGTTTCTACTATCGTACAGACAAGAACTTTGTCGACGAAGAAAACTGGCATGTTTTCGTGAATTCAATTTACGACAAGAAAACTCAAAAGTTCACTTGTTTCAGACGTGCACACGTTGATTTGGTAGACAAGTCTAAGCTATTCAAATAAGTCCCGACTTATTAGATAGTTGAGTTACAGAAGTCCGGGCATCATCTGATGCCCGGATTTTTTAATTTTAAAGGCTTTAAATTTTGAAGGCTTTAAATATAAGAGTCCTGCGTCAAACATTAAAACGTCTGATTTTTATATTTAATACTTAGTACCAAATACTGGTACCACGCAACAACACACGAGTAACATTATGAGCGATATCGACGATTTTGAAGATACTAGAGATTTTAGTTTTGAACTACCACACTCAAGTCCAGTTTCACCTACCCGACTTGAACTGGATGACCAGTTAAAATTCCGTTGTCATCGTGGCGTCTCTTGCTGGAACCAGTGCTGCTCACGAGCGGATGTCACCCTCGCACCTTATGACATCATCCGTTTAAAAAATTCGACAGGCATGGACAGCACAGAGTTTCTTAAAGCCCATACCGTTCCATTCGAACTTGATATGCACGGCGTTCCTGGTCTTAAGCTGCGCACTGATGACAGTGGCGCATGTTTATTTATGAAAGAAGAAGGCTGCTCCGTTTATGCAGATCGTCCAACAGCATGCCGCTATTACCCTTCTGGCCTGCTCTCAATGAAATCGATCAGCGAATCAACAGATGAGCGTCATTTCTTACTGATCAAAGAAGAGCACTGTAAGGGCCACGATGAAGACCAGCTGCAGACCATTGGCGAATACCGCAAAGCACAGGGCGTAGAAGAATATGACGACCTTAATCTTGAGTGGTATCAGATCATCTTGAAGAAAAAGTCTACCGGGCCAAGCATCGGTAAACCTTCTGACATGAGCTTACAGATGTTCTTCATGGCAAGTTACGATATGGATCGTTTCCGTCGTTTTGTAATGAGCGATGCATTCATCAAGATGTATGACATAAATGACGATGAATACGCGGAATTTGAGACCGATGATATTGCATTAATGAAATTCGGTTTCAAATTAATGAAACAGGTATTCTTTGGTGAATTGACAGTTAAAGAACGTGAAGGTGCCTGGGAAGAACGCGTTAAAGAACGCAAAGAAATTCTTGAATTTCGCAAGCAGGCTGAAATTGCCGAGCACGACAGGAAGCAGGACGCCGCCCGAAAAGCATCATTAGATTCTGGCAAAGACGAATAAAGAAAGTCGTCAGTTTGCAGTTGTCAGTAGGCAGTTAAAAGCTTTTTAACTTCAAGCCTGACTGACAACTGCCAACTTCTCCCTAATATAAATACCACATCTTAATGAACAACCTCGTAACCGTAGGAATCCTCTCCGACTCGCATGGATTCTTAGATCCAAGGATAGCTGAAACGGTCAATCGGTGTGACTATATCGTGCATGCTGGCGACATCTTCAACGCACATGTATTAGAACAGCTGGAGCCAAAAATAGAACTGGTTGTAGTTGCTGGCAACAATGATTATCCTGGCTTCTGGAAAGAGGAAGAAACGGCTATTGTTAAAGCCCTGCCGCAAAAAAATAAACTGGAATTACCCGGTGGAGCAATCTTTGTCGAACATGGCCACCGCCTGGGTAACCGTCCTGAACACGAGCAACTTCGTAAGGATCACGCAGAAGCACGTTTAATCGTTTATGGCCACACCCATTATCGCAGCATAGATCAGAAAGCAGAACCCTGGGTGGTTAACCCTGGCGCTTCTGGAAAGGTTCGCACCCACGGGGGGCCTTCATGTTTAATCCTTCATGCCAGCGAGGATGAATGGACCATCGAGACGGTTTTGTTTGAAGACACATAAAAAAGTTGGCAACCGACAGTTAGCAGTTAAAAGTTTTTAGTTTCCAGTTTTTAACTGCCTACTGCAAACTGATGACTGCCAACTTTTTTTAAGCTTTGATATAAACCCAGCCTTTCTTCAAACGATCCGGGATCAAATCTCTAGCAGCTTTATCACTTGACACACCCGGCATCAACACAATTTCGACGCCTTCTTTTTTGAGCGCTTTGGCAATTGAACGATCACAGGCATATATATCAACTTCATCGTTATCTAGCAGTTGCTGTATACGCGCAATGTAGGGTGACATACCCGGTCTTAAAATATCTATGCCCTTTTTATTAGTAACAATATTCAGTTCCATCGGTGTATTAGATTTACGGTAAGTCGCCAACAATTGATCTGCTTCATTTAATGCAGCGTTAACAACCTTCAGATCACTAGAGTCGATATGCAAGACGATCCTCCTTGTTCCATGCTCGACCTTCACATGATTAGCCACATACTGAAAAGTATTTTCTGCAGAGATCGCCTGTGTTGCATTGGGGCTGTATTCATAGGTAGACCAACCCAATAATACGCCCACAACCAGAGTCACTGATGCTGCAATGGCTTTAGCAAAAATCGAATTGATTTTTTGTTTCTCACGAGCCTCATAAGGAGAACCCGGTACTTCACTATAAGCATAACCAACCAACTCGCGTACGGCTTTTAACTGACATACTCGCTCACGTAAATCTTTATCCTCAAGTAGAGCTTCATGTATCTCATTCATCTCATCGGAATCAAGCTGATTATCGATAAATAAATTTAATTTATCTTCCGTAATATCATTTATATTCATTATTTGATCCTCCTTAGTTTAAATTCAGATAATTCATCCGAACCAAATTCAAGTAACTGTTGCTTTAAGTTTTTACGTGCTCTAAACAGGCGACTCATCACCGTTCCGATTGGCACATCAGTAATTTCAGCGATCTGTGCATAACTAAAACCAGCAAAATCAGCCAGTGTTACCACTTCACGCAATGGCAAGGGCAACTGCTCTACAGACGCACGAACCCGTTTAACTATCTGTGACTGCTGATAGTTATCAGTATGGCCGACCTGTTCTTCATCATGCATCTCGACAAATTCAACATTACGGCCCTTAATGCGTAAGTAATCATGCCAGCAATTGAATAAAATTCGGTATAACCAACTATCCATCGTCTCCACATCACGCAGCCTTGATGCATTTTTTATGGCCTTGTAAATGGTCTCCTGAACCAGATCGTCAGCTAACGCAGGATCATGACACCATGAATAGGCAATGCGATAAAGTTTGTTACGTCGTGCAGCAAATTCAGATTTCAATGAAAAAGCAGCCACCAAATTTTTAACAACTTTCATAA